>CAYZAF010000559.1:0-17126 GCA_964476435.1 uncultured Syntrophaceae bacterium | reverse complement strand
GAACGCCCAGCCCGACCGCCTTGACCTCACGGACATCCACTGCAAGATGGCGAAAGAGGCGGGCGTGCCCATCGCAGTCTCCACTGATGCCCACAGCAAGAACGAGCTGGCCCTCATGCGGTTCGGCATAGCCCAGGCAAGACGCGGCTGGCTCGAGCCGGGCGACATCATCAATACTTTGAAATGGCAGGACCTGAAGAAGCGCCTGAAACGGGCCTAAAGTCATGCGACGAGCCCCTCGATCAGCTTGACGCGGTGCGGTTTAGTCGGTATTCTTAAGATACCGGCGCGGGAAAAGAGAACAAAAACCGCCGGAGAGGGGACAAAAGAAAGAGTGACGGACCGCAGGGACTTCTTCAACCTTTACCATCACGGCTTCGTTCGCCTCGCAGCGGCCGTGCCGGAGGTGAGGGTCGCAGACCCTGCATTCAACGCCCGGAGCACCATAGGGCTGATGCAGGAGGCTGCCGCCAGGAAGGCAGTGGCAGCGGTCTTTCCCGAGCTCGGCCTCTCAGCCTACTCGTGCGAGGATCTTTTCCATCAGCAGAGCCTCCTGGACGCCTGTGAGGCGGCCCTGTCGGACGTCCTTGTTGCCACGCGGGACGTGCCCGTCATAGGGGTGGTGGGCCTGCCGCTAAAGGTCGATGACATGCTCTTCAACTGCGCCGCAGTCATCTCCCGCGGCCGTTTGCACGGGATAGTTCCGAAGACGTACCTGCCGAACTACCGTGAGTACTACGAGCTGCGCCAGTTCACGCCGGCAGACCGCGCCCGTCGGCAGACGATCAATCTTCTTGGCCAGAGAGAGATCCCCTTCGGCAACAAGCTGCTCTTCAAGGCGGAGAACCATCCCCTCTTCACCTTCTACGTGGAGATCTGCGAGGACCTGTGGGTGCCCATCCCCCCTTCTTCGTTCGCTGCGCTGGCAGGGGCGACCGTGCTTTTCAACCTCTCCGCCTCGAATGTGACCGTGACCAAGGACGACTACCGGCGGCAGCTCGTCTCGAACCAGTCAGCCCGCTGTCTTGCAGCTTACGTCTATACAGCGGCGGGCTTCGGCGAGTCCACGACAGATCTCGCCTGGGACGGCCAGGCCATGCTCTATGAGAACGGGACGCGAATCGCCGAATCCAAGAGGTTCGCCTACGGGCCGCAGGTGGTCACGGCTGACATCGACCTCGACCGTCTGAGCCAGGAGCGCATGAGACAAACGAGTTTCAGCCAGGCGGCAGCGCAGCATGAGCGGGACCTCGCCGGATTCCGCACCATCCATCTGCACGCGGACATTCCCTCCGGCGAAAGGCTCCTCCTGGAGCGCTCGTACGAGAGGTTCCCCTTTGTGCCAAGCGATCCTGAAAGGCAGGACGAGCGGTGCGAGGAGGTCTACGAGATACAGGTGCAGGGGCTGGTGAAGCGGCTCCAATCAACGGGAACAGAGCACGTGGCCATTGGCGTCTCCGGCGGGCTCGACTCGACCCAGGCCCTCATCGTGTGCGCCCGGGCCATGGATGTGATGGGCCTTCCCCGATCGAACATAGACGCCTGCATCATGCCTGGATTCGCCACGAGCGCCCGAACCCTGGACCAGGCAAGGCGCCTCACCTCAGCAATCGGCTGCACAGCCCGCGAGATAGACATCAAGCCTTGCTGCATGCAGATGTTCAGGGACATAGGCCATCCCTTTGCGGAAGGCAAGGCTGTGTATGACATCGCCTTTGAGAACGTCCAGGCAGGCGAGCGCACGAGCCACCTCTTCAGGTTCGCGAACCTCCATCAAGGCATGGTCGTGGGAACGAGCGACTTGAGCGAGCTGGCCCTAGGTTGGAGCACGTACGGTGTGGGCGACCACATGGCCCACTACCACGTGAACGCGAGCGTGCCCAAGACCCTCGTACGCCACCTCATCCGGTGGGCCGCAAAGAAGGACGTCCTTGGAGACTCTGCAAGCATTGTGCTCGAAGATGTGGCCGAAACCGTCATCAGCCCCGAGCTCGTGCCGGGCGACTCGGAAGACGTGCCGGGCCAGCATTCGGAGGCAGTGGTCGGCCCGTACGAGCTGCAGGATTTCCACCTCTACTACATCCTCCGCTTCGGCTTCCGGCCGGCCAAGACCGCCTTTCTGGCTTGGTCTTCATGGCACGACAAGGGCGCGGGTGGCTGGCCCAATACACCGGACTCCAAGCGGAGCGAGTACACCATCGGGGAGATCAAGAAGTGGCTCAGGGTGTTCATTGAACGCTTCTTCAAGACGAGCCAGTACAAGCGCAGCTGCATAGCCAACGCCCCAAAGGTGGGCTCCGGCGGCTCCCTCTCACCCCGGGGTGACTGGCGGGCCCCGAGCGACGGCGAGGCATGGGCCTGGCTCTCCCAGCTCGAAGACATCCCGGAAGACGATGGCGAATAGCCGCACCGGTTCCCGGTTGCAACGCAAAATCGAGCCCCTATAATCCTAGTGCATGCGGCTCTAAGGTGAGGCCGCGGCTTTCCCATGGAGGGGAAGGCAAAAGGGGCTGCAGTGGATGACTCTTGATGATCGGGGGAAGAATGGCAGGAAAATGGGGCGTCATCGTCGTCGACATACAGGGGGATTTCACGGAATGGAAAAAGGGCAGCCTCGCGGTGCCCGGCTCCGACGAACGTTATGTCAGGAACGTCGAGATTGCCACGAGACGCTTCAGCGACATGGGCCTCCCCATTTTCGGTAGCCAGGATTGGCATCCTCCGAACCACATCTCCTTCGCCACGAGCCATCCGGGCAAGAGGCCTCTCGACGTCATCACAATAGATGGCAGAACCCAGGTGCTCTGGCCGCCCCATTGCGTCCAAGGCACAGAGAAAGCCCGCATCCTGATAGACAACAACCTGTTCCTGGCAGTCGTGAAAAAAGCGCAAAACCCGGCCATCGATAGCTACTCCGCCTTTCAGGATGAAGGCGGCACCAAGACGGAGTTGGAGACCATGCTCAGGACAAACGGCGTCGAGCGGCTCATCATCTACGGGCTTGCCACCGATTACTGCGTAAGGGCCACGGCTTTGGACGGGCTCTCAGCAGGATACCGGGTGGCAATAGTAGAGGATCTGTGCAGAGGGGTCTCTCCCGACACTACGTCTTCGGCACTGGCCGAGATGAGGAAAAAGGGCGTAAGGCTAGTCCCTTCGCTGGAAGGCATGATAGAGGAAATCGGCGCCCCTTGAAGCTGCCATAACCCTTCTCAACTAGAGCGTCTCTCTACAGCTTGAACTGCCCCACCATCTCCTCGAGGCCCTTCGACAGGTCCGCGAGCTGGGAGGAGGCGCTGGAATTCTCCTGGATCCTCCTGGCAGTCTCCTGCATAACCCCCGAGATCTGTTGGATATTCGTGGCGATCTCGTTCGTCGTGGCTGTCTCCTCTTCGGAAGACACGGCGATCTGGTTGATCTCTGCAGTCACCTTGTTGATGAGGGAGAGGATCTCTTTGAGGGCCTCTCCTGATTTGGCCGCTTCAGCGGTGCCGATGTCCACTTCCGAGACACCTTCTTCCATGGAAGAGACTGCCTTTTTCGTCTCGGCCTGCATGGCCCTAATGGTATCGGAGATCTCTTTCGTCGCGTGGCTGGTTCTTTCTGCGAGCTTTCGCACCTCATCGGCAACAACCGCAAACCCCCTTCCGTGCTCTCCTGCCCGGGCTGCCTCTATAGCCGCGTTGAGGGCGAGGAGGTTTGTCTGATCCGCGACGTCGTTGATGAGGCCGACGATCTCCCCTATCTGGTCGGAACGGGTGCCGAGGCTCTTGATCACTCCGGAGGACTCCCTCACCCGGTCGCTGATGCGGTTCATCACGTCGATCGTCCCCTGGATGATGGCCTCCCCCGTTGTAACCGAGTTGTTCGCTTTCTCGGCGCTCTGTACTGCGGTGACGCAGTTCTGGGCGATCTCGGAGGAGGTCTTCGACATCTCCTCGCTCGCCGTGGCCACCGAGTTCACCTGGATGGCAGCCTGCGCCACTCCCGAGGCCATCTGCTCCGTTGCGCTGTCGAGCACGTTGGCTGCCCGGGCCACCTCGTTCGAGCTTCCTGCCACATGGGTAATGGCTTCGTGGAGCTTTTCCACAAAGGCATTGAAATGGCCAGCCATCTCGCCTATCTCGTCCGCTGAGTCGACGGCTATTCTCTTCGTAAGATCACCCGCTGCTACCGCCTCGATCACCTCGACGGTCCTCGTCACCGGGGTAAGGATCATCGCCTTCATGACAAGGGCTACCCCAAGGGAGAGCCCGATGGCGGCAAGGAAGACGATGACGGAGATGACCGCTCCGACCTTGAACGTGGTGCCTGCCGTTCCGTACTGCGTCTCGCTCAGCCGCTCTTCCATACGAAGCATCGAGTAGAGGTCCTGCTCCAGTGTGGAGGAGCTTATCTCCGCTTCATGCATTTCAGACTCCGCACCCGATGCGCTGCCGGTCCCCACTTTCTCCACCATCGCTCGCACCGCGCTTACATATTTTGCCGCGTCCTGGTGCATCTGTTCAAAGCCACTCTTTTCATCCTTGGAGAGGGAAGACGATTCGGCTCTCTGCTCCACGGCGGCCATGGAATCTTCAAACACCTTGATCATCTTATTCCTCTCATCCTGGATGGTCTTATCCACTGCCTCTCCCGACCCCGAAGGGCTTGCTGCCCCGGCCTTCTTTCCCTCCGTCTCTTTTCTCATCGTCTCCAAGTCCCGGGCCGATTTGAAGATGTCCTTAACCTTGTTATGGGTAAGCCCCAGATCGATGATTGCCGAGGTAATCACCTGGTGGCACTTGAATCTGCTCTTGAAGATGTCGTCGAGGGCCGACTTTTCCTGGAAGAGGCCCACGTATGCAGAAGCGCCAAAAATCACGAGGAACAGGATGGCTACGACTGGGGCAACGAGGAGCTTCTTGGTCATCTGCAGGTCATTCAGCCACTTGTACATTGAGGAACCCTCCCTATATGGTCGCACGGCGCGAAAATATGATCGGCCTAGTCGTCTTATCGCATTGCTATGACAATTCTTAAGGGCAGATCGAACGCAGCTAAGAAATTGCGGCAGAAGCCTCCAAATTACTTCACATGCCTGTGGGGAATCGTTCCGTTCCTCACCCTTGGATCTTCACGTCGAGCACCGCAGACCTGCCCCTTTGAACCTCATCGATGGCGGTTCGCAGGGCTGACGGCAGGATGTAAGGCTCTTCCACGGTCTGCCCGTAGGCATTGCAGGCCCGGGCAACAGCCGCGAAATCGGGGGGATTCTTGATGTCTATGCCCACCTCGAACCCCATGTCCCCGGTGACGAGACTTTCGTTGCAGAAAGGGGACATGCTTTCCCTGAAGATCGCGTACGACTGGTTGTTGAAGATTATTGTGAGGAAAGGCGCATGGTAGGCGGCCGCGCTCCACAGGGTTGCCACAGGGCACCCATAGATGAAGCCGCCATCCCCTATGAGGCTCACGACCATCTTGTCGGGGGCTGCCAGCTTGGCTCCAAGGGCAGCGCCAAGGGGCCAGCCCATGGATCCCGCGTTATCCCCCCAGGAGAACATGGTCCCGGGTCTTGTGCGGCGGATCTGGCGAGAGAGGGCATCGCCATTCGATGGGAGCATGTGAACGATGACGCCATCGTCATCGATTGCCTCGTTGATGCAAAGGCAAAGCCAATCGGGGGACAAGGGCTTTTTGCCGGCTTCGGCAGCGGCTTTTGCACGGAATTCTGCTTTCACTGACTCGTGCTCCCTCCCCATACCCTCGCAGCGCCCGCGGATTCGCAGCACCTTGTCCTGGGTAAGGCAGGGGCGGATGACCGCGTTGAGGAGGCGCAGTATCGCGGCCGAGTTTCCTCTGATGAGGACGTCGGCCTGCCTCCCCCACAGGGGAGCGCCGTTCTTGAGGGGCTCCATGTCGATATGGACGATCCGCGCATCGGCCCTGGGGGCGAAGCGCTTTCCGATGGGTCCGGGAAAATCGTAGTCAACGAGGAGGAGCGCGTCCGCTTCCGCAATATAGTGGTCGTAGGTACCCCCCAGGATGGAGTCTATGCCCGGACAGAGGGGGTGAGTGCTGGGGAAATTCATCCTGAGATCCGTCGTGATCACCCTCGCCCCCACCATCTCCGCCAGGTCTACCAACAATGCTACAGACTCGGGATGCCTGCCTGAGTAAGCCGCCAGGATGAGGGGGTTCTCGGCGGCAATCAGTATCTCGGAGGCCCTCTGAAGGTCCACGCCATCGGGCTTGGGGGAGGGATCGGCTGCCTTCGGCGCTGCGACAGCGTCGCTCCCGGGCTTTGCCGAGAGCACGCCTTCCCCGATGGCCACATAGACAGGCCCGCACGGCTCAACAGAGGCTACCCTGAAGGCCTCTGCAAGCACCGAAGAGATATCTTCGTTCGTGGTGATTTCATGGTCCCACTTCACGTAATCACGGATTATTCCGCGTTGATCCGCAGGCTCGCCCCGCCAGTTCGTGCGATGAGGTATCGAGTTCGTCCCGGAAACCAGGACGACGGGCATGCGGCCGTACTTCAGGTTCACAATTGCCCCTCCACCCTGGAGCAGGCCCACGTCTTCGAATACCGCAACCATTTGCGGTTTGCCCGTCACCATGGCGGACCCGTGGGCAGCGGCGACCGCGACCGATTCGTCGGTGCAGAGGGTCACTCGGGGCGCCTTTCTCTCCGATGCCTTGTACCGCGCCAGAGTGACCATAAGGGGCACGAGATCTATCCCCGGGTTGAGAAAGATGCGGTCAACCCCGAGTCCGTTCAACGTCTCCACGAATATCTCTGCTCCCTTTGCGCCTCTCCGGCTCTTCATCATATTCTTCCACAGCGTCGGTTCTTGCGGACTAGCGGCTGGCCATGTGATATCCTATTTGCCGTGCCCACCCCTGTCAAGAAAAAACGGGCGTCTCTTTCTCTTCACATTCGTGAAGCGTCCCATAGGATGGCCGGCGTGGAGACTTTCGAACAAAAGGAGGACTCTCCCCCAGGGAGAAAAGAGTTTCGTGAAGAGAAAAGGAAGGACAAAAGGGCAGCCGGTGTCGTTGTCCTGGACGTTGAAACAGATCGGGCTCGTCGTCAGGGACATGGATAAAGCGCTGAAGCGCTTTTCGGATCTGGGGTTTGGGCCGTTTAGCCCGAAGACTCTCCCGCCGAATGCCAAAGAATGGGTCAAGGGCAAACCCACCCGTGCCGACGTCAGAGTCATGGCAGCCGTGGTGGGAAACGTGGAGCTCGAGCTGTGCCAGCCCCTATCAGGCGACTCCCCCCACCGCGACTTTCTCGACAGCAAGGGCGAAGGCATCCAGCACGTGTTGTTCTCCGTGGGCAACCTCCAGAAAGAGATAGACAGGCTCACAGCCCTTGGGTGCTCTGTGCTCCTCCGCGCCAGCTTTGGCGATGGGGAGGAATCTGGCGGACTCGCTTACGTGGACCTCGATGCCTCGGGCCTCATCGTCGAGCTGGCTCAGGAGCCGGCCAAAGGGCCGTTCCAGAGAGGTCCGGGAACATAGAGCGCATGCCTCTCTTTCTCCGCCTGCGATGCGTCGTCCAGCCTCCCCACAGGCTCATAGGAGGCCTCAATCGGCCGGCCGGGGGAGGCGTCGATCCGCGCGATCCTGTAAAGCTGAAGGCCTGTCTCTTGGCGGGTGACCACGGGAAAGCCGTGGGGCCCATTGACGTACTTTGCGGGCCCTCTCAGGTCTGTGCGGGAGGCGATGAAATCCCTATGGTCTCTGATGCGCGTCCACACAGCCTCGTTGGCAGCAGCGAGAAATGAGCTCGCATTAGCGCGTACGAAAGGGGAAAAAGCCTTGTCTATCTCAATGCCGATGCTGTTGCGGCCGCAGGCAATGGATGCGAGGGTAGTGGTGCCCGTGCCGAGAAAGGGGTCAAGGACCGTATCTTCGTAAAGGGAATACATGCTGATGAGGCGCAAGGCCAGCTCAAGGGGATAGGCTGCGCTGCGGGCGCGAAGGTCGCCCCGGTCGAGCCGCTGCGCTGTGCCCTTGAAATCCCATACGTCGGAGAACCACCTGTTTCTCTCCTCCCAGAAAAAGGCGCTCCTCATTCTCGCGGACTTTTCGGCATCGGTCGGGAACCTCCGCTTCCCTCCTTTTCGGAAGACCAGGACATATTCGTGCTCCAGGGTGACGTAAGCCCCGGCAGGCAGCATGCCTGAGCCCATAAACTTGTTGGGTGCGTTCGTCTGCTTTCTCCAATGGATGACCGGAAGGCAGTCGAGGCCGAGGGTGCGGAATGCGCTGATTACCCTCGCATGGTTCGCATACAACCTGAACGTGCCGGCAACAGTCCTCGTCGCGTCGCCGATGTTGACGCAGGCGAAAGCCCCGGTACGGAGCACCCTGGCCACTTCTTGCCACACCCTGTCAAGCTCGACGTGCATGGCCTCGAATGCCCCGTCCCCGTCCCTCCTCTCCAGGCCTTTGGCAGCGACGCTCGACAGGGACGAAAAGAGCCCGTCCCACATCTCGATCATGGGATAGGGTGGCGAGGTCACGACGAGATCGATTGACCCGTCCCCTATCTCCGACATGTCCCGTGCATCAGCAAGGACAACGAGGTGTCTCGTTCTCATTGTTCAAGTCCTCGTGAAAATCGAAAGAAATATTTTGGAGGGGGCCGATGGGATCAGAAGACCCGTGAGCCGCAAGAAAACAAGAGCGGGCCGCGAAGGATTCGAACCTTCGGCCTCCAGATTAAGAGTCTAACCTGAAGGGGCAGGGTAATACTACCGTGACTGACGATTGCCTGGAATTCCAGAGGAAAACGGAAGACCGGGGGGCGGTAAGCTCCCCGTTTTGCCCCTTGCTTCGCGGCTCCACTTCACCTTTGCGTCACCGTGAAAACAAGGGGAGAGGCGAACCGGCACCCGATAAGTATTTTATCGGCTGGCGTCTTCCGCCTCAACACGCAAAGGGGTAAAGCCGATCAGGAAAGACCGGTCATCCTTTTCAGCCTTACATAATCTATCTTTCCCGTCCCGAGTTTTGGGATGTCCTTCACATACAGTATCTTGCGGGGCACGGCGAGGTCGGAGGCATGGTTGGCGATCACGATGAGCTTGTCGGTTCCCTTCGGGACCCGCTCCATGCCCTCGATTCTGATCCGGTGCACTCCCCTGAAGTAGGCCTTGAAGATGACCCGGAGGGCCTCCACGTATCATTTCCAGGGGAGACCCGGTGGGGAGCTCGAGCTATTCATGGTACTTCTCCGTTGCCGTCACGATTATCATCATTATCTTAATACGTGCGTGATCGGGTGTGTGCATGGCAACCGCATACGGCTCGAGGACGAACAGCGATCCATGGACGTCCGACACCGGAAGCGAAGCAGAACCAATGCCACCCGTGCCGGGAAGTCAAGCTCCCCTGGGGAGTGCTCGCCCCTCCACGTGAGGCCTCAATCGGCCTAGTGGAGGTGAGTAATGAACCTTATCTTGCGTACCTCCGTGAAGTATCCATGGCCGTACTACATTATAGACAGACTATAAGATAAGGGATCACACGAGGGGTGGAGGGGTTGAGCCAGCGCATAAAGTCACCGTGCGTGTAACGAGTTTCGTCCCCTACCCTTTCTTCACCTGATCGAAGGCGGGGGAATGCCCTTTCGCTACCCCGTGTGGCGTACCTATCTGAGGGTGAAACAATAAGACAACCAATGGGCGCACAAGCAGCGAGGAAGCCGTTAACGAGTTGGTTTCCCATCCTTGCCTGGCTGTCCCAATATCAACTGGTCTGGCTCCCGGCTGATCTCATCGCCGGCTTGACGGTGTGGGCGGTGATGGTGCCCATTGCCATGGCCTATGCAGGCATCGCCGGGGTTCATCCGGTCATCGGCTTGTATACCGTGCCACTGGCGCTGGTCGGTTACGCCGTTTTCGGCACCTCACGCTCCTTGGTGGTGGGCCCCGACTCTGCCACTGCTCTCCTGTCCGCGAACACCATAGCCGGTCTGGTCGCACTGAGCTCCGGCGATTATCTGACCTTGACCGCCTCCCTCGCTCTGTTGGTGGGGGTATGCTTCCTCATTCTCGGTTTCCTGCGAATGGGGTGGGTGGCGGGTTTCATCTCCCAGCCGGTGATGAAAGGGTTCATCCAGGGATTAGCCCTGGCCACCATAATGACCCAGCTGCCCAAGATGTTCGGCGTGGCAGATGGTCACGGCGTATTTTTCCAGCGGCTCGGGGCGCTTGCCCTGCAGTTGCCGAACACTCATCTCCTGACCCTGTCGGTGGGAGCGGCCGGTCTCATTCTGTTATTTGCCCTGCCGTATTCCTTTCCGAAGGTTCCCTCAGGCCTGGCTGTCGTGGCGGCATCCATTCTTGCCGCTTGGGCCTTCGACATGCACCGGCACGGAGTCGCAGCCGTAGGCGCCATTGCCGCAGGCTTGCCCCGCATCGGGCTTCCGCACCTCACCCTCTCTCGCCTGACCGGCCTTATCCACGGAGCCCTGGCCATAGTCCTCCTCGGCTACACCGAGTCTCTCGGCGCGGCCAAAAGTGCAGCCCTGGTAACCGGAGGACCGATCGACCCGAACCAGGAGCTGATCGGGCTCGGGGCGGCCAACATCGGCTCGGGGCTCGCTTCCGGCTTCGTTGTTGCCGGCAGCCTGTCCCAGTCGGCGGTGAGCACGGATGCGGGCGGCAGGACCCAGATGGCTGCGCTGTTCCATGCCGTTTTCATTCTCTTCACCTTGGTCTTTCTTATGCCCCTGTTCAAGAACCTGCCCGAAGCCGTGCTGGGCGCCATCGTCGCGCGGGCCATGGTAAAGATGCTCGACTTCGGCTACTTCCGAAAACTGTTCGTCGTGAGCAGGGAGGACTTCTTCTTCGCCCTGGCGGCCTTCCTGGGAGTGCTCGTCCTGGGCGTGCTACCCGGCGTAGGGGTCGGGGTGGCATTGTCCCTGGTGGTCCTCATCTATCACGCCAGCCATCCTACCACGGCCCAACTGGGGAAAGCGTCGGGTGAGGACGTCTATCGGAATATCCTGCGGCGTCCGGAAGTCCGGACCATCCCCGGGCTCGTGATCTTCCGGCTGGACGGCAATCTAATCTTCGCAAACGCCGCCCATTGCGCCGGGGAGATACGACGCTCCATCGCTTCGGCACCTTCACCCGTCCGGGAGGTACTCATGGATGCCGAGCCCATAAACTTCGTGGATACGACCGCCGGAGACATGCTCATCAGGCTTCACGCAGAACTGGCTTCCAGAAACATCGGGTTCGGCTTATCCAGGGTACGTGATCCGGTTCGGGAGCTCCTGCGGCGTCAGGGCGTGGAGGCGGCTCTGGGAGCGGAAAACTTCTATGACTCGATCACAGAGGGAGTCGATGCGTTCCACCGACGCTACGAGACATCCGAGGAGGGGCATGACTAGATGAGGAGCGCTTTCTATCGTTTCGCATGGCGCATACGCGACCGGCAACGGACGCTCATATGCGTCCCCCTGGGGATCTGCGCGGGACTTGCCGCCTGGCGGTTCCTCGGCTGGATAGAGAACGCGGCCATCCTTGTTGGCTGGATTCTGGGAGTGGGGAGCTATCTCCTCCTGCTGGGAACGGTCATCTTCACGGCCGACGCACCCGCGACCCAGCGTCGCGTCTCCAAGGACGATCCCAGCCCCAAATACCTGCTGATGGTGGTCACCATAGTGGTCCTTTTGGCAAACGCCACCCTGGGCATCATCCTCACTTCCCTAGGCCGACGTCCGGCGGCCCACGCCACGACCCTGCTGGCACTGGGCGTGATCTCCGTCGTCCTGTCCTGGCTTCTCCTGCACACCGCGTTCGGTCAGCATTATGCCCGTCTCTATTTCGACGACTTCGATGAGCATGGCCGGCCCTTTCCCGCAGGAATGCGCGGGGGTTTCTCCTTTCCCGGCACCGACCTCCCCAATTACCTGGACTTTCTCTATGTCGCCTTTACCATCGGGCTGAGTTACGCAATAAGCGATGTCAACGTCACCTCCGACCGGTTGCGGCGTCTGGTCCTCGTCCACAGCGTTATCTCCTTCTTCTTCTATTCCACGGTGCTTGGCGTGGTCCTGAACGCCATCGTGACGTCGAGGAGTTGAAGCACCGGGCAGCGACCAACATATTATCCCGCCCTTCGGCCCCCCGTTCACCGACGTGCCGCAAGCTCAAAAAAACCGATCATTGGCCAAAGATCTTTCCCAATTTCATAAGAAGGCTCAGGTCCCCCTCCGCCTTGTACTTGCCGGACATGAATGCGGCCTGACCGTTCATCTCACCCTTGGCCACGGCGAGCCAGACATCAGCAGGAGACTTCACGACGACGTCCGGTTTGGCGCTCGGCCCTTCTACGTAAGTGCAGGTATTGTCCGCTATGATCAGATGGGCCGTGAACTCCTCTCCCCCGGTGATCTCGAACTGGTAGACCGCCTTGAGTCCCTCGGCAGCCTCTTTCTTGAACCCCAGGGGCATCATCCTGAGGAGCTCCCGGCAGCTCGTGACCGCAGAAAGGTCTGCCGGACGATCTGCGGCCTCTTTCGCGGTGCCGCCTTTTGCCCTGGCCGCCTCTTTCGAGATCATCTCCCTTAGCCATTCCTTCCTCATGCCCTCGTTGTAAGGGGGCGTTGAGAAACGCTGTCCGATGTACGACTCGAAGCCGTGATAGAAGCCCGACTCCTCCCAGTGCTTGTAGTCGTCGCGCATGAACGCCCTTTCCCGCCGCACGAGGTCCCCCATGAAGAGGTAGAAGAAGAGATCGTTGTCAGTGGCAGGGTAACGCCGCTTCCCCTTTATGGCTCTGGCCAGGTCCCTGGCCATGTCCACGGCCCTCGCCTCCACGAGGTCTTTCCCGAGAAAAGCCCCGGGGGCCACGGCGATGGCTGTGAACGTCGCCACCGGGAAGGCGCCGTACACCCTTAAGAGCCCCGCAAGGTACTCGGCAGTCGCGGTCTCCGCCATCCCGGCTGAGACGCTTATTGCGAGGCCCGGCTTCCACGAAGTGCGCGGCTTATGGCCGTACCCAAGGGAGCGGTCGGCAAAGGCCTTCATTTGGGCCGTCACGTGCCTGAAGTAAACGGGTGACGAGAGAATCAGCCCGTCCGCGCCGAGCGCTTTTTCGACGATCTTCCCGTGATCGTCCTGGCGCCAGCACTTCCCCTTCTCTATACATACGGCGCACCCCACGCAGTATTCGATCCGGTGTTCCGCCAGGAATATCTCCTCCAGGTCGATCCCTTCCTCGGCGAGCGCCGGAGCCATCATCTGCGTCATAATGCTGGTACTGCCTCCTCCTGCGTGGGGGGACCCGTTGATTGCCACGACTTTGAGACGATCCGACATGACTTCCTCCTTTTTGTTTTTTCCGGTTGTTGAGGCAGGCCGCATCTCAGCAGTGCCCCCGGCCAGGCCGAGAGGCCCGATGCCCATTCGTCGCTGGTAGTATCCGGGGTACTTCTTGTTCAGGGGTACCCCGAGCCCGAGCAACAGAAAGGCGGGCAGGAGTATCTGGAACGCCAAGGCGCTCACGAGACCCCCGTGCGGGAGGAGCGCATATGGAACTAGGGCGACGACAAAGGACGCCGCAAAGAGACCTGCCCACATCAACGACATGTTCCGGTTGATGTTCTTGAAGATATCGGTCTCCCATACGGCGCAAGGGGTGCTCCTTCGCGCGAAGTACTCGGTGAACCAAGGGCCTCCGAACAAGCGCGGCACCACTGCCACTGCACACAGACAGGCGTAGAGGAATGCGGCGGGGGCCCCCTTCAGGACCCTGCCCACGCTTCCGGGCAGGAGCCAGAAACCGGCCGCGTTGACCGCGGCGTAGAGGAGGTACCCTTCTTCCACGGGCGAGAGGCTCTTCTTCAGCCTTTGCCTGTACGCGAGGAGTCCCAGAATGATCAGTAAGATGAGACTGCCGATGCGCACGTTGGACAGACTAAGGCTCGTGGAGCTGAGTATGGCGATGTAGATCGATCCGATGATGTACGGCAGAATGCTTCCGGCCCCGTCCTTCATGAGAGGAGTGCCTCGTCTTTGAGGGTCCTCGCCTTTGCAACCCGGCGCTGGAAGACCCTGTCAATGACATAGTTCCTCAGGGCCCTGGCGCCTCTCGTGAGCTGGGCGGTAACGCGAGCATCCTGACCGTCCGGAAGATGACCGGTAAGGCGCTGGCGCAGGCGCATCTCGTGGTCAACCACCTCGCCGGCTATCCGCGCGTAAAAGGCAAGGTCTGAGGCTCGCAAGCCCTGTGCAAAGCCGGCGGCGAAGACCCGTCCCGCTTCGATATCATCCTGCCGGTACGAACCCTCCTCCAGTGGAAGGAGGAGACCTGCGGCGAGGAGCTCCGAGACCTGCCCGTGCGTAAGCCCCGTAGCCTCTCGAAAGGCCGCCTCGTCTATTTCTCGTCCGCCGGGTGCGCCGAAGATCACCGCATCCAACTCGACAAATGGGGCCACTTCCTCACCCCTATCTATCGCTGCGAGCAGCTGCTTGATCTTCTCTAAGGGGAAAGAGTATCTTCCCTGCACCGCCTTGATAAACCTCGTCCGCTCCACGCAGGCCGGGTCATAGTATGCCATGTTCCGGCCGGTCCTCAGAGGCTCGGGCAGGAGTCCCTGAGCCACGTAGTGGAGAATCGTCGATTTGGGAACGCCTGTCGCTTCCATCAGCTCTCTCATCCGCAGACCTTTTTTGTCTCCTTGCCCCATTTCCGCTTCCTCCTTCAGCCATCCGATACGTCGACGCATCTGAGGACAAGTTTACACCGTATACTGTAACGTGTCAAGTATTACTTTACACTTTTTTGAAAAAACTTTGCCCACAGATGTCGGTTCGGGAGGGCGAGGGCCTTACTAATGGCACTTTCAACGGAATGGTCAGCGTCCCCTCAGTGAAGAATCCCTGTCTTCTCCCCCGAGACCCATTTCAACCCTTGTTCCTCGCAACCCTTCCCTTCAAGGAGTGAAATTCATTCAGGACCGTCCATGCCCCTCGTGAGCAGGCGGCTCGAATTGAGCATGATCCCCGCGGTATGTAAGACGTGCAGCAAGCCGGCGGCCAGTGGCGTGATCCATCCAGCGGCGCCCGCGACGATGCCGACGATATTCGTAGAAACAGCCAGCCAGTGATTCTGGTCGATAACCTTCAGCGTCCCGTGGCTCAGGTGCCTTAATGAGGCGAGTCTCCTGAGGTCGCTGTCGGCGAGAGAGATGTCTGCCGCTTCGATGGCCGCCTCCGCGCCGCCGGCCCCCATTGCTACCGAGACGTCGGCTTTTGACAGGGCGAGGGCGTCGTTGACGCCGTCCCCCACCATCACGACAATCTTCCCCGTCGCCCGCAGCTTCTCCACATAGCGCGCCTTTTCTTCGGGCAGGAGCGAGGCAGCATGCGCGTTGAAGCCGAGGCCTTCGGCAACCGCCCTTGCCGCAGGCTCCGCGTCGCCGGTGATGAGGCATAGGTCGCTGACCCCGTCGGCCCTCAACCGTTCGAGGGCCGCCGCTGCCTCAGGACGGAGGGCGTCCCTCGCGGCGATGATCCCCTTCAGTCTGCCGTTCTTTGCGACGAAGACGACAGTATGCCCGGAGGCGGCAAGGCTCCGCTCAACGTCCTCCAAATCAATGATGTCTACCCCTGACTCCTTCATGAATGAGTTGTTGCCCACGAGCACGGTGTCCTTGCCGACCCGGGCCTCCACGCCCCTGCCGAGGACCGTCTTGGACGACCTGGGAGGCGAGGGAGCGATGCCGTACCTTGCCGCCTCTCGCCTCACGGCATCTGCAAGAGGATGAACGCTCCGAGCCTCCGCTGCTGCGGCCATGGCAACGATGGGGCGGGGATTCTTGCGAGATGAGAGATCTACCACTTCGGTGATCTCCGGAGAACCCGTCGTGATCGTCCCCGTCTTGTCGAAGCAGAAGGTGTCGGCATCGCCTATCCTTTCCAGGTAGAGGCCGCCCTTGATGAGGATGAGCCTGCGGGCGGCATTCGAGATGGCGGCGGTCACTGCGGTCTCTGCGGCGAGGATCGTCGCGCACGGGCAGGCCGCGACGAGCATGACCGTGAGGGCCCTCAAGAATTGCCCTGTCACGGCGAAGGTTGCGATGACGGCCACGGCCCCGAGGCCCGTGAGCCTCCTGGCCAGGATATCCGCCTTCCCCTCAACAGGGGCGCGGTTTGCCAAAGATCCTTCTACAAGACGCACCATGCGACCCAAATACGTATCCTCTCCCACGCCCTCGGCCCGGACCACGAGCGAGCCCTCCTCGAGTATGGTGCCGGCATAGACAAGATCGCCCTCTCTCTTCAAGGCCCCTTCTGCCCGTCCGGTAATGTGGGCCTCACCCACGAGCGCCTCTCCATTCAAGACGATGCCGTCGACGGGTATCCGCTCGGCCTCCCGGATCGACACCATGTCACCGACGACGACACTATCGGGCGCAATCTCCATCTCTCTGCCGTCCCGGAGGACAAAGGCGCTCTTGACGGAGACCTGCAAGGTCCTGCGGATCTCCCTTCGCGACCTGTCGGCCACATAGTCCTCGAGGAGCATGCTGAGATCCGTGACCCAGATCACCTCAAGGGCCGTGAGGGTTTCGCCGGCAAAGAGGGCGAGGACGCAGGTGCCGGCGAGAAAGGGGAAGAGGGTGAGTGACTTGCGCTCTCGCCACTCATGGATGGCACGCCGGATGAGGGGGAACGCCCCGACCACGCACACCATCCCGACGATGCTCAGGAGCCCCGGTGAAAAGCCGGGATTGAACAGCAGGCTTTGGGCGAGGCTGAAGATGAAGGTAGCTGAGAGAGCGGCGAACCACCACAGCCGGCCTACGAGAGAACGGGCCCCGGCGCCGGGCGTCGCATGAAGGCCCGTCGTCGTCTGGGATGGAGGGACCGTAAGGCCCGTCGTCACGAGACGGAGGAGGCTGTCCGGTCCGGTCCTCTCCGGGTCGTAATAAAGGATGACGCTTCCCGTCACGGAATGGACCTCCACCGTCGACACGTGCTCCTGCTGGGACAGCCAATGCTGGAGGCCGGAAGAGGTGTCTTCTCGATGCTTGATCGATGGGACGTTGATTCGAAGGCGTCCGGGGACAGAGTGACGGATCGTCACGTTACCGGACGGGAGAATGATCG
>CAYZAF010000558.1:0-1526 GCA_964476435.1 uncultured Syntrophaceae bacterium | reverse complement strand
TACTTCGACGAGATACCAGAGCCCTTCGCCCCAAGGGACGACATGTTTCTCCTCGTTTCCATCCATCACGTCTTCGGCTCCGAGGAGCTGAGCGTGCTGACGCCGGCCATACAAGAGAGGTCTCCTGCGCCGTACCTGGCGCTCTCTGGACAGGACATGAAAAGATTGGGCCTCGAGGAGGGGGAGAGAGCGACCCTCTTTGTTGACAGCACGGCGTACGAACTGCCGGTGAGGCTCTCGCCAGGCTTTACCCCCCGGGTGGCCGGCGTATTGTCAGGGGCGCAGGAAAGCCCGGTGCTCGCGCTCCCGGCATGGGCATGGGTGAGAAAGGCACGACCATGAACCAGGTGCTCTTGAGTCTGATCATTGTGGTAGGTATTCTCGTGGCCATGGTAGCAATGGCAGCGGGCCTCATATGGCTGGAGCGGAGGCTCCTCGGCCTGTGGCAAGACAGGTACGGACCCAACAGGGTCGGTCCGTTCGGGCTCCTCCAGGTGGCAGCGGACATGATAAAGATATTCTTCAAGCAGGACTGGGTTCCCCCTTTTGCCGATAGGTTCGTCTTTGTCCTGGCCCCCGGCATCATCATAGCGTCCGTTCTCATGTCCTTTGCCGTTGTGCCCTTTACGAGCCGCATCATGGTGGTCGACCTCAACTTCGGCCTCCTCTTCTTCCTCGCCTTTTCATCCCTCGGCGTTTACAGCGTTGCCCTCGCAGGATGGTCCTCCGACAGTAAGTACGCCCTTTTCGGCGCCCTTAGGGGCGTTGCGCAGATGCTCAGCTACGAGGTTTTCATGGGGCTCTCCCTCATGGGGGTGGTGATGCTCTCCGGCACCTTCGATCTGGCCCGGATCGTCGATGCCCAGAGGCGCGTCTGGTTCATCGTTCCTCAATTCGCGGGCTTTCTCATCTTCCTCGCTGCCGGGGTTGCGGAAGTGCGCCGGCTGCCCCTCGACCTGCCGGAGGCGGAGAGCGAGCTGGTGGCCGGCTATCACACGGAGTATTCCTCCCTGAAGTTCGGCATGTTCTTCGTGGGGGAGTATCTCGGCGTGGTGCTGATCTCCGCTTTCATCACCGTGCTTTTCCTCGGAGGCTGGAGGGGGCCTCTGCTTCCGGGGATCGTCTGGTTCTGTGTGAAGACCCTTGTGCTCATCTGCTTTTTCGTGCTCATGCGGGCAGCCTTGCCGAGGCCCCGTTACGATCAGCTCATGGCAGTAGCCTGGAAGGTGCTCCTGCCTCTGGCCTTGCTCAACCTTCTCGCAACGGCGGCGATACTGCTCGCATTCTTTAGGTAGGGGTCCTATGGTGAGTCTGGTCGCAGCGCTTTGGAAGGTTTTCCTGCACGCGTTCTTTCGGCGGAGAACAGTGCTCTACCCGGACGTGCAGCCCCGTCTTCCTGCCAGATGGAGGGGCCGGATCATCCTCTCCCGCGACCCTGACGGCCGGGAGCGCTGCGTTGCCTGCTACCTCTGCGCTGCTGCCTGTCCCGTGGACTGCATTGCCCTGCAGGCAGCCACGGACGCAGA
>CAYZAF010000557.1:0-3514 GCA_964476435.1 uncultured Syntrophaceae bacterium | reverse complement strand
CAAATGATTATTTTCACGAACAGTATTGTCTGTTGACAAGTACGGTTGATTACTGCTACTATCGATCCTTTCTTCGGACTTAAGAAAGGGTTCTCTTAAAAAGACTCTGAAAGGAGGGACAGCATGAAAAGATCGGGTGTGTTCTGGTACGGTTCACTGTTCATCGTACTCTTGGCCGTGACGGCTGGCGGTGGCTATGCCGCAGACAAAGCGCCGACGATCAAGATCGGCCTTCTCTTGGACCTCACCGGACCAATAGGTCCGGGAGGACTTGATATGCAGAAGGGATTTACGTTAGGTCTGGAGAAACTCGGCGATACGGTCGCGGGCAAGAAAATCGAATTCATAGTAGAAGATGACGCCAGCGATGCCGGTATTTCGGTAGATAAGGCCAGGAAACTGGTGGAGAGTGACAAGGTGGCGCTGATAATTGGGCCTATCAACGGCGGAGGTCAGGTGGCGGTCGGGCAATACTTAGAGCGGGTACATGTGCCGCAGATCGAGGCCATGATGATCCCGAGGGAGGCAGCCCGTCGCTGGTCGTTCGGAACCGTAGGTCTTCAAGTGATGGTGGCCTATGGGCCCGGCATCTACGCCCATGACGGGCTGGGGTACAAGACGGCAGTGGCGCTGGCCGCAGACTTCGTGCCCGGTCACGATTTCATTGAAGGTTTCAAAATGGGATTCGAGGGAAGGGGAGGAAAAGTCATCCAGGAGACCTACTATCCAGAAGGGACGACCAATGTGGTCCCTTTTCTTACCGCGCTGAAACAGGCCGATGTTCTTATGTACTGGGGCACGCCCGGCGACTGTTTCGCCATGTTCCCGCAATACAAGGAACTCAACATGAAGATGCCCATCCTGATGCCGGAAGACGGAGGCGTGATGGCTTCCCCGGGGATGTTGAAAAACCTGGGCAAGGCAGCGGCAGGCACAGTCTTTGGAACGGCCTATCTTTACAATGCAAATATCCCGGGCAACGAAGAATTCGTTGAAGCCTATCAGAAAAAATATAATGAATTGCCAGGCGTTATGTCGGGGGTGGGGTACGCGAACCTGCAGTTGGTGTGGGCGGCCCTGAAAGCGGATGGCGGCAACACAAAGCCTGACGCCCTCTATAAGGCTCTCAAAGAGGTGTCAGTGGACACGGTTCGCGGACATCTCAGCTTTCCTGCCGGAGAAGGGGGTTTCGGCACCATAGCGAACTACCCCAATCACCTGGGAAAGATCAGTGCTGACTTTGAAATCGTGCCGATCCTCCCCGTTCATGACATTCAAGCAAATTTCAAGAATGGCAAGTGGCTGCCGTACGTAGCCAAGTGAGTTTTCCTGGTATCCTTAGCAATGGCCGAGAGTCCGGCAAGATCCGATCCCGGAAAGCGAGCGGATGCTTGCCAGACTCTCGGCGGTCCCTCGCTTTCAAACCGATTCCGCCAGGGACCGGTTGGGCCTCAACGCCACCAGGAAATCACTACATGGCAGATAAAGCACGCCGCTTCTCCGGAGGCGATCCTTACCCCGATATAGGAAAAGCGCTTCGGCTTTCTGGTATTCCTCGCGAAAGGATAGAAGGCCTCGTAGGTCGGCAGGCCGTACCTGCCCCGTGTTTTTCACCTCTATCGCCCATATGCCGTCCGGGCCGTACACGATGAAGTCGACCTCCACCCCCGACCGAGTGCGCCAGAAGTAGAGTTCTCTCGCGACCTCCGAATAGGCGACCCAGGCCTTCAGGTGTTGAGCGACCAGACCCTCGAGCGCCCGACCCCCTTACCCCCCCTTTACTTCCTGGGGGGGGGGTGCTATTATTGTCAAATCGGCTCCCGATCCCTATGGATGGTGCCTTATCGCGCACAAACGGTCAGCGGAGAACGACGCTCTCAGAAAAGCAGCAGAAGAGCTTATAAAAAGGGGGAAGACGAAGGTGGCGATCCCCGAGGCCACCGACATGGAGACCCTCCTCCACGAATTGACCGTCCACCAGGTCGAGCTTGAGACGCAGAACGAAAATCTGAGGCAGGCGCAGGAGCAGGCGGAGGAGGCGCAGCAGCACTACGCCCTTCTCTTCCAGGACGCCCCCGTAGCCTACGTCGTGCTCGACGCAAAGGGCACTATCGAGGAGATAAACCGCGAGGGAGAGAAGCTCATCGGCCTGCCCGCATCGAACCTCCGAGGCACGTCCCTCTCGCGCTACCTCTCCCCTGACTCGCTCTACGCCTTCACGATCCACCTCAACGCGAGTCTCTCGGCCCAGGGGAAGCAGAGGGTCGAGGTGGTGCTCTTCAACTGGCCGACGAAGGAGCCCCGCGATGTCCTCGTCGAGAGCACTTCCCTTTCTGCCCTCGGAAGCAATCGCGTCCGGAGCGCCCTCATCGACATCACCGAGCGGAAGCGCCATGAAGAAATCGAAATGCTCAAGCGCTCGATCGACGTGCACTACGACAGCGCCTTCTGGATGGATACGAACAATACGTTCGTCTATGTCAACGACGCCGCCTGCGCCTCCTTGGGCTACGAGCGCGAAGAGCTTATCGGAAAGACGCTCTTCGACATCTCCCCCACAAGGGCAGAGGTGACGATAGGGGAGTTCTGGCAGAGGCTCCGCAAAGAGCGCTCCCTCGTCTACCAGGCGACCCATCGCAGGAAGGACGGGACTGAGTTCCCCGTAGAACTCGCCGTCACCTACGTCCAGTTCGGCAGCCGTGAGTATGCCTGCGGCTTCGCGCGGGACCTCTCCGAAAGGGGGAGACTCGAAGCCCAGCTCCGGCAGGCCCAGAAGATGGAGGCCCTCGGCACCCTCTCAGGAGGCATCGCCCACGACTTCAACAACATCCTGGCAGCGATCATCGGCTTTACCGAACTGATCAAGGATCACCTACCGAAGGAGAGCCGCGAGGTCCGTTACGCGGACCGGGTGATCGAAGCGGGGGTGCGGGGCCGCAGCCTCGTGCGCCAGATGCTCACCTTCAGCCGCCACACTGAAGAGGAGAAGAGGCCTCTGCGCCTCTCACCCATCATCAAGGAGAGCGTCAAGCTCCTCCGGGCATCGATGCCTTCCACAATCCGCATCAGGGTCGACCTGAAGGGAGACTCTGGTCTCGTCCTCGGCGACCCCACCCAGGTGCAGCAGGTCGTCATGAACCTCGCGACGAACGCCGCGTATGCGATGAAAAAGAAGGGCGGGGTCCTTCAGGTCGAGCTCTCCCATTTCACTGTACCACCGGGCGAGCCTCCGTCAGGGATGGAGCCCGGTCCCTACCTCAAGCGGACCATGAGTGATACAGGTACCGGCATGCCTCCCGAGATCATGGACAAGATATTCGACCCCTTCTTTACCACGAAAGGGGTGGGCGAAGGCACGGGCCTCGGCCTTTCGGTGGTCCTCGGCATCGTGAAGCAGATGCGCGGCCATATCTTCGCAGAAAGCTCACCCGGCGAGGGCTCGGTCTTCACGATCTATTTCCCCATGGTCAGAGGAAAGCTCCCCAGCGGAGCAGTCGGGGATGAGTCGATCCCC
>CAYZAF010000556.1:0-3614 GCA_964476435.1 uncultured Syntrophaceae bacterium | reverse complement strand
TCTCTGTTCCTCGCGTTCTGGGCCCTCGGCTCGCAGCGGTACCTCACGCTTTCCTACATAAAGGGCTCATCCGAAAGTTTGAGGGCTGCCTACGACCAACACCGTGCGCCATTCACCGCATGCTATTTCCTCCTCTATGTGGTCGTGACTTCCCTGTCGCTGCCCGGGGCTGCGGTGCTCACCATTGCGGGGGGTGCTCTCTTTGGTCTGCTTTTGGGCACCGTCGTCGTCTCCTTCGCGAGCGCGGCGGGAGCGACCCTTGCCTGTCTTTTCTCCAGGTACGTCATCGGGGGATGGGTTCAGGGCAAATTCGGCGAGAGGGCTGAAAGGATCAACGAGGGAATTGCCAGGGAAGGGCCCTTCTATCTCTTCTTCCTCCGGTTGATCCCCTTGTTCCCGTTCTGGTTGATCAACCTTGCCATGGGGCTGACGCGCATGCCTCTGCGGACGTTCTACTGGGTGTCGCAGCTCGGGATGCTGCCAGGCACGATAGTCTATGTCAATGCGGGGCGAGAGCTGGCAAGAATCGGGTCCCTGAAAGGCATACTCTCCCCCAGCCTCCTTGCCTCGTTTGCCCTCATCGGGATCTTTCCCCTCGTTGCCAAGAGGCTCATGACCTTTTACCGGGCCAGACGGGCCACGATGGGGAAACGAGAAAAGGCGTGATCATGGGCGATAGCTGTCGTCACCATGCTCCTTGTACTCTTGGATGAAGTCGGCAACCGTCTCTGAGAGGGAATAGGCCACCTTCCAGCCCCATTCCTTTTCCGCCGCGTCCGATCTGATGATCTTCGGGATGGTGGCGAGCCCTACCTCGGCGTCCGGATCTGCCTTGAAGGTAATCTTTGCTCCCGGGTAGTGCTTCTTCACCTCGTCCACCACGTCCCGGGCAGTGGGCGGCGGGGTGATCTGGCCTATGTTGTAAACCCGCGTGGCCAGTCTGGCTTCGTCGGCGTCGTGGAGCATGATGAGGCTGCGCACAGCATCCTTGATATAGATAAGGGGAAGGATGGTATCCTCAGGCGCCCAGACGCAGAACGGCTCATCCTTGATGGCCGCTTCGATGAGCCACGGATTATACTGGCCGAACCCTAAGGTCTTCACGTGGGGTCCTATTAATTGGGGAAGCCTGATGCCCCGGAAATCGATGCCGAACTTCCGGTGGTAGTACAGGCCTAAAAGCTCCCCGAAGACCTTTGTCACGCCGTAGATGAGCGTGGGCGTCTGTTTTGTCTCCTCGGTCACGATTGTACCGGGCGGGACCGTGTACGAACCCATGGAGCTGGTGAAGATCACCTTGCGAACGCCGAAGAGACGCGCCGCTTCAAGGACATGGTACGTGCCCATGGCATTGATATCGATACACGCCCACGGGTTGGCCTCAGACACGGCAGAGAGGATCCCCGCAAGGTGAAAGATGGTGTGGACTCTAGACCCCCTCACCCCATTGAGCACTTCGTGGATGCTCGTCACATTCCCCTTTATCACGCTGACCTTCTTCTCTGCGGCAAAGAGGTCTTCTTTTGCGCTATTGTCGAAAACGATGATCTCCTCTCCCCGGTCAAGGAGCTGCCTGACCAGATGGGACCCGATGAATCCCGCCCCTCCCGTGATCAGGATCGCCATGATCAGTCTCCCTTCCTTTTCCTCGGATAGAGAATCCTGAGCAGGGTCAAGAGCTTGGTATCCCGCTCCCTGATGATCCCCGGTATGGACCCCGGCTCGTACGCGAAGAATCCCTTCCCCGTCTTCTCTCCCAGGAGCCCTTTTTCCACCATATCCGTCCATATCTTCCGCGGTTCCCTGGATGCATCGAGGGAAGGGTAGAGGCTCATGGCTCCCTTGTACCAGAGATCGACGCCGCCGAGGTCGACAACGGCAAGGGGCCCCATGGTCGCAAGGCGCAAGCCAAAGCTCCCCCGCACTGCCTTGTCGATATCCTCGGCGCTCGCCACGTTCTCTTCGAGCAAGGCAACGACCTCCCTGAACATGGCTGTCTGGATGCGGTTCACGAGAAACCCGGGCACCTGCCTGAGCACATGGACCGGCTCTTTCCCCATTTCCTTAAGGAATTGGAACGTCACGTTGAACGTCTCCTCAGAGGTCGATTCTCCCTTCACCACCTCCACGACGGGGACAAGGTGGGGAGGGTTGAACCAGTGGGTGATGATGACCTTGTCGCGCTTCCCTAAACCCCTCGAGATGTCGGTTATGGGCAGGGTCGAGGTGTTCGTCGCGAGAACTGCCGGGTCATGGGCCAGATCATCGAGCTTCTTAAAGACGTCGATCTTCAGGCGCAGGTCCTCGGGCACTGCCTCGGTGATGAACTGGGCATCCCTGACCGCCTCTGCGAGGTCGGTCGTTACGCTGATCTTCGAGAGCACCTCTTCCACGAAGCCCTCACCCTCGAGGCCCAGCTCGACAGGAAGCTTAAGATTCGAGCGGATTCTCTCCAGGGCTTTGGCCAGGAGGGTATCGCTTATGTCGTAGAGGGAGACCGAGCAGCCGTTCTCCGCAAAGACCTGGGCGATGGCGTGGCCCATGAGCCCTGCGCCGATGACGGCAGTCCGTCTTATATGAGCAACCGTTGCTCCGTGGTGTACCGCCATATGCTTCATCTCCTCACGGGCTTTTGGCAAGCTTGAGCATGGCCCTGGCCTCTTCGGGCGATGCGATCTCGCGATCCAGCTCGCGCGCTATCCTCACCGCCTTCTCCACCATCTCCGCGTTGCTCTTCGCCGGGAGATTCCGTGAAAGATAGATGTTGTCCTCGAAGCCTACCCTCACATTGCCGCCGCAGAGTATGGAAGCCGTGATCATGGGCCACTCGCTCAAGCCCACGGCGCAGACCGACCACGGCATGCCCTGGGGGATTGCATGATACATGTGGAGCACGTTCTCGACAGTGGCCGGAATCTGGCCCGTCACGCCGAGGACAAAATCAAAATAGAGCGGCTCTTCGAGGACGCCGATGTCCCTCAAGAGCACGGCGTTGGCGATCATGCCCACGTCATAGCACTCTATCTCCGGCTTGACCCCGCATTCCTTCAGCAATCGTGCACCGTACCTCATGTCATCGAAAGAGTGGACCATGACGAACTTGAGGAGAAACTCGTCCTTGCTCTGGCTATAGATGTCGATAACAGGGGACCCGGCGTTGAAAGACGCAAGATCGGGTTTCGTATCAGCGCGCTTCGCGAGGTCGGCGATCACCTGGAACCGGCCCTTGACGCTCTCCTTCGGGATCTCCTTGTACAGCCAGTCGAGATCCATGCGGTGGGCGGTTCCTCCGGTTGTGCAGTTGACGAGGACGTTGCACCGCTGCCTTATCCCTGCTATTGCCTCGCCAAGAAAGGCTGCGACGTGGTCCGGCTCCCCGGTCTCAGGGTTACGCCCGTGGATGTGTATGACCGAGGCCCCTGCATTCCATGCATCGTATGCTGCCTGCACCTGTTCCTTGGGGCTTTTGGGAAGATAGGGATTGCCCTGGGGTGACGAACCACCCGTTATTGCCGCGGTGATGATGAGTTTTTCCATATCGCTCCTTTCGCATGGTCATAAGCTAGCCCGTGCCTCGTCCGGCCCTCTGAGGGTCTCGAAAAGCCTTGGCGCGG
>CAYZAF010000555.1:0-2880 GCA_964476435.1 uncultured Syntrophaceae bacterium | reverse complement strand
GGCGTCCCCTGTGTCTCCGGCTGCGTTGAGGGCACGAAGAAGATCAAGACCGGCCAGAGGATCAGGGTGGACGGGGACAAGGGGGTAGTCTATATCCTGGAGAAGTAGCTTTCTTGCTTCCTGGGAGTGTTTCAGCCGATTGAAGCGAGAGATGGGGTGACGAGATAGGACGCTAATGAGCAACGATGCGGTGCTCCGGCTGGAAGGGATCTTCATGAGCTTCGGCGGCCTGATGGTCTTGACCGACATCAGCCTGCAGCTGAAGCAAGGGGAACTGCTCGGGCTCATCGGCCCGAACGGCGCCGGAAAGTCGACGATCTTCAACGTGATCAGCTCTCTGTACCGTCCGGACTCGGGGGAGGTCTTTCTCAGAGGCCGGAGGGTAACGGGCATCGCCCCCCATAAGTTGTGCCATCTGGGCATATCGCGGACGTACCAGCTCGTCAAGACGTTCAACAAGATGACTGCCTTCGAAAACGTGATGGTGGGTGCTGTCTACGGCCACAAGGGCTCAGGGGGAGATGCGAAATCGAGGGCGCTTTCCGCCCTTAAGCTCGTCGAGCTGGAAGAGAAGAAGGATGTGCGGGCGTCCAACCTCACCCTGTCCGATCGCCGGCTCCTGGAAGTCGCGCGCTCCCTTGCCTCGACGCCCATTGTTACCCTCCTCGACGAGCCCATGGCAGGCTTGAACGCAACGGAAGTGAGGCACATGCTGGCCATTATCAAGCGCGCGAGGGACGAGAGGGGGATATCGATCCTCTGGGTCGAGCACAAGGTGGACGCCATCTTCCGCATCTGCGACAGGGTGCTCGTCTTAGATTACGGCGTGATGATCGCCGACGGGAAGCCTGAAGACGTGGCGAAAGACCCCAAAGTGATAGAGGCTTATCTTGGAGAATCACCTGCTAGAAATTAGGGACCTCGCCGTAGCCTACGGCGGCGTGCAGGCCCTATGGGGGGTTTCTGCGCATGTGGAGAAAGGATCGATCGTCTCCCTCGTGGGGGCGAACGGGGCGGGCAAGACTACCCTCCTCAAGACGATTGCGGGGGTAAACCGGCCCCAGAAGGGCGGCGTCTTCTTCGCGGGGAAGAAGCTTTCCGGCATGCGGCCAGAGGAGGTCGTCAACGCGGGCATCTCGCTCGTGCCGGAAGGGAGGAGGCTCTTCGCGCGGCTTACGGTGAAAGAGAACCTCGAGCTGGGGGCCTACGTGTCGCGCGCGAGGCAATCGTACAGGGAATCCCTCGACCGTGCATACGGCCTCTTCCCCATCCTCAAGACGAGGCGCAGCCAGGTAGCGGGGTCCTTAAGCGGGGGGGAGCAGCAGATGCTCGCCATCGCCCGGTCCATGATGAGCAACCCCTCGGTGCTCATGCTCGACGAGCCGTCTTTAGGCTTAAGCCCCCTCGTGGTCAAGGTGATGTTCGAGCTTATCGAGAATCTCAACCGGACAGGAATGACCATTCTCCTCGTGGAGCAGAACATATACCAGGCGCTGAAGATCTCGCAGCACGCCTACGTGATGAAGACCGGGAAGATCGCCATGGAGGGCTCGGGGGAGCAGCTCCTCGCGGACCCGGAGGTGCAGAACGCCTATCTGGGGAGCCTGGAGTAAGCCTATGCTCGAATACCTGACCCCCGGACTTCTCCTTCAGCTCCTCATCAACGGCATTCTCTTCGGTACCATGTACGGTCTTGCCGCCATCGGCCTCTCCCTGATTTTCGGCACCATGCGCATCATCTTCCTTTCCCAGGGGACGGTTATCGTGCTCATGGCCTACTTCTGCTACTGGCTCTTCACGCTCCTCCACCTCGACCCGTACGTCTCCACAATCGTCCTCGGCCCGGGGGCTCTCGTCCTGGGCGCTTTCCTCTACCAGGTCCTTTTCAGAAGGGCTGTCAGGATGGAGGACAAGAACATATCCCTTCTCATCGCCGTAGGGCTCATGTTTCTCCTTGAGAATTGCATGGCAGTGGCCTGGACCCCTGATCCGCGGTCGATCTCGACGGGTTACACCTCCACATCCATATCCCTTTCCAGCCTGGACATCTCCTTCACCCGCCTCATGGGGTTCGTGATGGCCATGCTCGCTACCGGGGCCGTCACCCTCTTTCTCAAGAGGACCTTCGTGGGAAAGGCAGTGCGGGCCGCCTCCGAGGACATCGAGGCAGCGAGGCTTGTCGGCATCAATCCCCATTGGGTCAACACCATGGCATTCGCCATAGGCATAGGCTTATCCGGGATAGCCGGGATCGCAGTCTCCACCACCTATCCCTTCGATCCCTACTTCGGCTTCATTTTCAGCCTGAAGGCCATGATCGCCCTGGCCCTCGGGGGGCTCGGGAGCACGTCGGGAGCCCTCTTGGGGGGCATTATCCTGGGAGTCCTCGAAAGCCTGGCCGCCTTCTTCATCAGCGGCGGATGGGCTGATGCCGTAGGTTACGCGGTCTTTCTCCTGGTGCTTTTGTTCAAACCGGAGGGCCTTTTCATCCGGTCGATAAAGAAGGCTTAAGAATGGCATGAGAGACGCCCGGTACATAGGCATAGCCCTTCTCGTTACCCTGATCCTCGTGTTCGTGCCCTTTGTCTCCGATTCAGAAAAGTCATACCTGGTCTTCTTCCTCTTTCTCACCTTCTGCCACATCGTCTTGACGCAAGGATGGAACCTCGTCGCGGGATACACGGGCCAGATCAGCCTCGGCACCCACGCTTTCTTCGCCCTCGGGGCTTACGCGACCGCGATGATCTGGCGCGCGGACCTTTTCAAGGGGGGAAATTATTACTTCGACCCCTTTACCATGATCTTGAGCGGCCTCGTGCCCGTGATCTTTGCCGTTGCCATAGGCATTCCGCTCCTCGGCAAGCTCAGGGGCGACTACTT
>CAYZAF010000554.1:0-6819 GCA_964476435.1 uncultured Syntrophaceae bacterium | reverse complement strand
GGGAGCCTGATCACCTCCTTGAATACCGTCTGTCCCTCTTCTCTTATTGAAGTTCTCCGAATGAAAAACGGGCTTCCTGATCGTGTAGAACGCCACTACGCCCCGGTCCACGCTCATAACTCACCCCCGGCATACCTGTCTCCACGACCGCACGCATCCGGTCTCTTGTCTTAAGGTCCCCTTGTCATCCTTATCACCACCTTTCGGGCTGCCGGTCCATACTTCCTAACGGAATTCAGGGGGGATAACTGGACAAAGCCGCGGCGGGGACGTACATTTCGAGAGTGAGGCGGCGGAAAGAAAAGGAGTGTGAATGAGGCAATTAACGGCGTTCATGATGCTGTTGGTCCTTCTCCTGGCCGGCTGCGCGACTCAGGGCGCCCCCGAAAGATGGGGAAACTCTGACGCGGCATGGGAGTGCCACAAGCTCCAATCCTTGGGATGGGGCAAGGTAGGTTCGCCCTGTGGTGCCCCATAGTTTCAGGCTTTGCAGCAGACAAGAAGGAGCAATAGGGAGCACTGGGACCATAGGATGTCCCTAGTGCCCTTCCCGAGGATGCGACCATCGGATGCGTTCGGCTCATGACTCTCCCCCTGCGTACAATCGCCTTATTTCTGAACGATAACTAGAAATCGTGGCATTGCCGGACGCGAAGACAACACCGGAAGGCCGATGCGGCTCAAACGCCTGAAAATCTTGAAATAGCCTTCGAGAGATGCCTGGGCAGGTAAACGGTGAAGAGAGAGCCTTCCCCTTCCGTGCTCTCCACGGTAACGGCGCCCTTATGGGTCTTCACTATTCCGTGAACGATGGAGAGGCCGAGGCCCGTCCCCTTTCCCGGCTCCTTCGTGGTAAAGAACGGATCGAAGATAAACTCAAGGCTCTGCTTGCTGATGCCGCAGCCCGCGTCGCGAACGGAGAGCTTTGCGTACGGACCGGGTACAATGTCGGGGTGGGGAAGGTTCGACGAGGATGAAAAAACGACGTCTTCGACGCTGATCTCCAGTCTGCCTCCCTTTTCCCTCATGGAGTAAGCAGCGTTGGTCACGAGATTCGTGATAACCTGCCTGAGCTGGACGGGATCGCCAAATACCTTTGACCTGTTCACGGAACGAAGCACAACATTGATCTTGGGCGGGATTGATGCCTTTAACAGCTTGAGGCTCTCCCTCACGACTGCGGCAAGCTCAAGGACCTTTAGCTCCTGTTCCGCTTCTTTGCTGAACATCAGTATCCTGCTGACGAGCTCCTTCCCCCTCAAGCTCGCTTTCGATATCTGCTGTATAGCCCGCCGCTCGCGGCTTCCTTCGGGCGCCTTATCAAATGCCAGCTCGGCAAAACCGTTTATGGCCGCGAGGATGTTGTTGAAATCATGGGCGACGCCCCTTGCAAGAACAGCCAGGGACTCCAGCTTCTCAGAGCGCCGCAGCTGTCCCTCGAACCGCTCCCGGTCTTCTGTCCATCGCCTATTTTCCGTGACGTCGCGCACGATCCCTTCCCGGTACTTCGGGTTGCCCTCTTCGTCCTTCGCGGTCCAGCAGTCGATGGAGGCCCATATGTCCCTGCCGTCCATACACGAGAGGCGCACCGTCATCCCCTCCACGGCGCCCTGGAGCAACCCCGCCAGCCTCACCAGATCTCCCTTGCTCCCGTCCGAGGGGGAACAGGAGGACTTGAGCATCTCCTCTTCGGAGGCGAACCCCAGCATGCGAAAGAGGGCCCTGTTCGCGGAAAGCCATTGCCCGTCCAAAGAGATGCGAAAAACGCCGTCTCTGGCGTTCTCCACGATGCTCCTGTATTTCTCCTCGCTTCGCTGCAGTTGCTCCTCGCAGTCGAGCCTCTGGACGGCTTGCCCTATCAATACCTGGATCGTTTCGATAGACTCGAGCGTCTCTGTCGGCAGGAAGTCCTGCCTTTTGTCCGCCAGATGGATAGCCCCAATGACCGTATCCCCGGAGCGGATCGGGATCACGGCTATCGTCTCATACCCGGTCGCGATGCACCTTCCCCTGAAACGCGCCTTCTCGGCCTCGTCAAGACTGGAGAAATAGGCGTCTGAGCGATTGAGGTGAAAGGAGCCGAAAGGCGTCATGCAGGGGGCATCCTGGGGATCGGGATTACCCGTGACGACCCGTAAGCAGGCGCACGTGTCCCGCGTAACAGAAAGAAAATTCTCGGATTCCCAGAACTCGTCGCTCAGGCCGGAGTATGACCCGTACGGTATATTGCCTTCCTTGTCCAGGACCCGGACGCCCACCGCTTCGCACCCTGTCCAGCGCCGGAGTAGCTCCACCACTCCGTCAAGGTATGCCTTTCGCGTGGATTGACGGGCAAAAAGCTCTAAGAGGGCGTAACGGCGGGCTTCGGTTGCCTCATCAGATAGGCAAGGGTCGGTGTGTGTGACGTGGATGCCGCATTCTTTTCCGGACACGACCATATTCGGTTTATCCCTTGTACCCTGTTTCTTACCACGCCTTGTGCATTGTTTCAAGTCAAAGCGCGGGGGGATTCTTAAGACCGCTTGCGTTTTCACCTCCCTTTTCTTGCCGCAATCCTTTTGTCCTGTCAATTTCAAGCCAAAGCGATGTTCCTGCGTGGGGCGTCAATGGGGACGCTCTTAAAAAATGATTCCCGAGAAGCAACTCCCCACTCTTTCTTCAGAGCGTCCCTATTGACCCCGGGGCTCGTACCCGCACGAAGCGTCGTTGAAAGAGGCTGCGAGCGACCTTACATTTCAATAAACGCGAAGAGGACAGGCCGACAAACGTCAAGACACTGGAAAAACGCCCATGCGTGGGGCCTTCTCTAAGCCGCCGATCACCGCATCGACATGGAGGTACCATATGGAGAGCGCAAAGAAACAAGAAGGCAAGATGGACATGCAGGCAATGATAGAAGTCTACAAGAAGCTGGGAGCTCCGGGTGCCGCCCACAAGCAATTGTCCGGCATGGTCGGAAGCTGGACCACCAAGAGCGCGTACTGGATGGAGCCTGGCAAGCCTCCCGAGGAATCTACAGGGACCTGCGAGCAGAAAATGCTCCTCGGCGGACGCTTCCTGCAGCAGGAGTACAAATCCGAGTCGATGGGGGAGACGTTCACGGGCATTAACATCATCGGCTACAATGGCCATACAAAGAAGTACCAATCAATCTATATGGATACCATAATGGGCACGCCCATGTATTATTTTGAAGGCACGGTCAGCGCGGACGGGAAGACGATCACGCAGGAAAGCAGCTTCGACGATCCTATCCGGGGTCCTGTGACGAGGCGCAGCATAACCAGAATCGTGGATGAGAATACCCTGGTATATGAAATGTACAACATCCCCAAGGGGGGCAAGGAGGTGAAGGTAGGGGAGATGACGGTCAGCCGGAAGCGGTGACAGGGACGGATCCAGCACACGTCAGCGCCGGCGAGGCACGCCAGGGGCGTCTTTCGGGCCGTCGCAGACGCCCCCCACCGCCCGTATTCGCTCACCGCAATAGAGATTTCGGAAGAACACCTAGGTCGCGGTAGGAACGCCCGTTGCCCCCACCGCCGTATTCCTCCTCTATACTTGGAGTTCTTCTTTGGCGATTTTTTCGTAGTAGGTTAATAAATCAGGGTTAACCAGGACGTCGCGGTTCACCACAGGCCTGCCGTTTACTATGTTTCCCACAGCGCTCTCAACCTTTTTCATGTTTACCGTATAAGGAATGTCCGGCACTTCAATGATCTTTGCAGGCACGTGCCGGGGTGAGGCGGCGGTGCGCAGAGCACTTTTTATCTTTTCCTTCAACTCCTTGGTTAGCTCGTAACCTTTCGCCAGTTTTACAAACAGGATGATACGTTGATCCCCCCGCCAGCTCTGCCCGACGACAAGACTATCTGCAACCTCATCCAATTTGTCTGTGACGTTGTATATTTCAAGAGCGCCTATGCGGACACCGGATGGCTTCAGAACTGAGTCGGAGCGGCCAAATGCAGTTATTCCGCCCGTATCGCTATGGATCATAGCATAATCACCGTGGCGCCACACGTGCGGGTAGACATTGAAATAAGCTTCTTTGAACTTCTCTTTATCCGGATCATTCCAAAAATAAAGAGGGACCGAGGGAAAGGGTTTTTCGCAGACTAGTTCTCCCTGTTTGTCAACGACAGGCTTGCCATTCTCGTCGTACACATTTATCTTCATCCCCAAAGAAGGCCCCATCATCTCGCCGGCATACACAGGCTGTATCGGGCTTCCCTCAACGAGCCCGGTCTGGACATCCGTACCGCCTAGACCGGAATCAAAATAGACATCATCTTTGATTGCCTCGTAAATGTATTCGAACCCTTCGACAGAAAGGGCTGACCCTGTCTGAAATATTCCCCGCAAGGACGATAGATCGTACAACTCTTTCGGCTTCATTCCCTGGGATCTCAGGGCATCAAGGAAAGCGGCGCTGCAACCTAAGAACGTCACTTTCTCATCCTGCATTATCTTCCATAAAGCCCCCGCATCAGGATAGAAAGGATTACCGTCATACAAGACCACGGTGCAGCCGACCCCCAGGCAGCTTGCCTGCACATTCCAAACCATCCACGTAGGGCTGGCTATAAAGAGTGCGGTATCGCTGGGCTTTAAATCGTAGTGGATTATATGTCCCTTTAGATGAGCGATGAGCGTCGCGGCAATTCCATGGACAATACATTTCGGCCTGCCCGTCGTTCCCGACGAAAACAAGATCTCTGCCGGATGATCAGAGGGAAGTTGCTCAAAATGGATTTCCAATCCATGTTCCTTCGACAGAACATCATCATAGTATACTGAATTCGGGATGAGGCCGGTGCCCGCTGTTTCAACCACGTAGGGCACCATGATAACTTTCTCGAGAGAGGGCAATCCATGGACGACCTCTGCCACATTCGAGAGAGTATCAAAAGCCTTCCCTTTGTAAACATATCCGGTCCCCGCAAAGAGCACTTTTGGTTCAATTTGAGTGAAGCGGTCGAGAACTGCTTTTGGCCCGAGCTCCAGACCGCAGGATGACCATATGGCGCCGAGGCTGGTAGCGGCAAGCATCGCCACAACCGTCTCTACGACGTTCGGCATATAGGCGACTACGCGGTCCCCCGGCTTAACTCCCATTTCCTTGAGGGGCTTTGCCAGGCGTGCTGCCTGATCGTACAAATCGGCATAACTCATTTTAAGGGATTTTTGCGTCTCTGCTCTGAATATGAAAGCAATGCGATCGTCCCTGTACCTCAAAAGATTCTCTGCAAAATTCAGCCTTGCCCCCGTAAACCATTTTGCCCCCGGAAATTTGTTAATGTCATCGACGACTTGTTCGTAGTTCTTGGACGTTTTAATCCCCAGGAAGTCCCATATGGAGCCGTAGAATTCAGGAAGATACTCCACTGACCATTCGTAAAGCTCAGCGTACGTATGAAAACGTCTCCCGTACCGTTCGTTTACAAACTCCATGAACCTTGTTATGTTTGCGTTTCTTTTTCTTTCCTCGCTTGGCTCCCAGAGCAACTTAGCCATACGTCGCCTCCATATATCCGTATTTAATTCTGCGTGTAGGTTTGCCTTTCATCGCGAAGGAATTCGCCTTTGTACGACGTGTTGATCGAAACCTCGATGGCGTCCATTTTGGCCGAACCCAACGAGATGAAAAGGTATTCAAGGTAATTTCGGAGCATGATGCTTATCTTGCCGTCTTTCGCCACCGGTCCAGTCGAAGGGCAATGTCGATGGCTTTTGATCTGTCCCATACGTTTCGGCCTGGCCCAAAGGTGCGCACAGAGCCTACAGTGTCAAAACCGAGCCTTTTCCAGAAGGAAACCGTGGGATAGAAAGAGTAGGGTTCATTGTCGATCATGGGGCGGGCCCTTATGGTCCCCCATCCCCGTTTTCCCGCTTCATCAATGACGAACCTGATCATCGTGGCGCTGAGGCTGTTACCCCGGAGAGACGGATGGACGCACATGCAGCCGATCCGGATCTCCTTCGGTGAGAGGCGATCAAAGGGGATGGGATCTGCCTCCTCGATCATCCGTAAATCGATGTGTTCCTCGGCGCAATAATCGAGACCTCCGGTATAATGTATGCAGAGGGGGAGCTGGGGGATACCGCAATCTATAATGGTCAACGGCAAGAAACCGACAACCCGTCTTCCTTCCCAGAGAAGGACAGGGCCTATGTCATAGGCTTCCAGGAGTTTTCTGTAATACGTCGAGTAGAGCGGATTGGGCCAGGAAGGACTCATATGGCGGCAGTCGATGTCGACAGTGACACCGCGCGATCTTTCGTTTTCGCCCATAATGTACGAGGAGTCCATGAGCTTTATTGATATCTCATGCCCGTCTATAAGAAAGTCTTTCATCTAACTGCCGCCCTTTTCTTGATTCCACAACGGGTGACAGATTTTTCCATAAACTGCCCGTCCATTTCAAGGGGAATGGCAAATTTCTGCCCTCACGGTAAATTTGTTCTCCCTTCGTCCTTACCGTTGTCGCTATATTGAGGCTGCATTAACCGGACCGGGTCTGTGGGTTAAAGCGGGCTGCGGTCCACTTGCAACGAACCAGAAGGGCATTGTATCGTTAACATGGCGAGAGGCGACATGGGTGTTCGTTTCAACGATGTCCGCTTTGAGCATGATCGGGAGCAGGAGGCTCTGCGCCCGAGAAGGGGGGGTAAAACTACGGAAAGGAGCATGCATGAACAGTCTGGAAATCATCAGGAGCATAAGGTTGATCACCGACGTATGCATCGATGTCACACCCGGCGAGAAGGTCCTCTGCATCGCCGACAGGCAGGAGTACTTTGAGACTTTGACGCTCC
>CAYZAF010000553.1:0-5184 GCA_964476435.1 uncultured Syntrophaceae bacterium | reverse complement strand
TTCGTATACGTCCAAAGCTTTCCTTTTCTCCCAAGCTTCGTGTCCCTTATGTTTTCCTGTGAGCCGCAAAGATGGCATCTGTCGACCTTAGGGAAAAAATATCTGCCGCATGCAGCACAGATGCTTCCGTTGAGATATATCGCTTCTTCGGGCGATGCCGGAATATCGAACAGGCCCGGTTCCACTGGCACCTTTCTCCTCTCACTCATTGGGTTGCTCCTTTCTCGAATATGTCGTTTTTCTCCAGAATGTAGAATATTCTTCTCCGTGCCTCAGATTTTGGCAGCGAGGGGCACAGCGATGCTGGTTACAAGAGATATGCCATGTCCGTAAACAGTAGTTTTAGTGCGGTTTCGTTTGACTGCCCTTCGTATTTGGAAGATGCAGGATAGGGCCACATGTAGTCTTATGGTCGATATATCGTCCCTTTCATTCTTCACACCATTACCGAAAAATAACGATTGCCGAGAGGAAAACGTCGGCGAAGCGCGATGCCTGCACCAGTAATAAATTCGCGGAGGCAAGTCTATTGGCGAGATGGTCCAGCGCATTCAAGACCAGGATCTGTTCTCGAGCTCTTGCTCCTCGGCATAGCATGATTCTCCACTCAGGTTTCGAAATAGTACCATAAGTGTCAATGCCAGTCCAACTCGACTCTCGAGACGGTGCCAGGCGCTACATTCAACCAGCGGAGCTCCCAGCGACCGACGGTGCCCGTGGCCGTATCGAGCGCATAGTCGATGGACACGGTTGCCTCCGACTCGGGAGTGATTCCCGAGAGCATCAACAGATGCCCTTCCTCTGTCGGCGGTATACCCACGATGACGACCGCCAAGGCGGCCTCTTTAAGCGCTTTGTCCCTTATCCTCCTCAGGAGTGTGTCCCTGCCGAACTCGTCCCGCCAGGAGAGCGAGACGACGGTGGTCCTGGGGGCATCGTACACGAAAAGCGCCTTGGGGGTGATCCTGCCCCTATCGGTCAGTTCACGCCTTGCAAGATCCGCCGCCCTTTCAACGGAGGCTATGAGGAGAGGAGGGACAGCTGGACCTTTCTCGGTTTCTTCAGTGGGGACAGGGGGAAGTGTGGGCGGTACGCCCTTTTTTATGTTTCCTTCTCCGAAAGGGCATCCCTTGTTATCCTCGAAGAGCCCGGAGAGGTTCGGCACCTCCTCGTGGCTCCTAAACCTCAGGGACCCATTCTCACCTTATCGCCGCAACAAGGCACAACCGGAACTAAATCCCTTCTCTATCTGACGCTCGCCATGTAAAGCCCTTAGCACTGGTCCCCGAAGACCACGCTCGGATTCCACTCCGACTTGACAGGTACGAGGGCCTCACGGTAATGCCGGTTACAAGAGGTGTGCCATGTCCTCAAACAGCAGTGTTGGCGCCTTTGTTGGGATTGGTCGCCGTAGTCGGAGGACCACAGGATAGGGCCACATGTAGTCTTATGGTCGATATATCGTCCCCAAAAATTGACAGGAAAACGAAATAGGCATACAATTTTCCATCGAAAGAAAGAGAGACGATGGCCGATAACGGAAAATTGCAAAAGGCTACGGAAAAACTCTGGCTTACCTTCGATGAGATAGACAAGCGCATAGCCTTTTGCCTTTTTCATGTAGCCAATCCGGTCTCAATCGAGATTCTCGTTTCTCTATCGGGCGCTTCTATCAGCAAAGTCCTCAATTTTATGGAAAAGCTTAGATCGAGAGATCTTGTATCAGAGAAGAAGGTGCCTGGAAAGGGTGTCTATTTCCTCGACCATATCGACGGGCTTCTAAGACTTACCGAGCAACAATCGTCGGTCCAAGACACTCAGGCGGCAACTAGAAGGATTATTGACTTCTATGCGGCAAGCCCGGAAGAGAGCGAAGAAAGAACGCTCATTCTTGCGAAGCTGTATCTTAGTACCAAGGATTCCTTGGACGGCGTGAATCACCTGTGGAAGGCCGCGGAGATCTTGTACCGATCCGGCGAGAAAGAGAAAGCAATCCAATACTTCGACCATCTCATCAGTCTGTTGGCGAGAAATCATGAGACGCAGGAGAACGCCGCCGTCTTCCTTGAGAGCGTACTCCACAAGCTTTCGATCCAGATGCTTGAAACACCTATCAGCGATAAATTGTCACTGCTAGGCAAAGCCGAAAGAATAGCAAAGAAAGCCAAGATGTGGGGGCATCTTGCGCAAATAAGACTCGCAATTACGAGGGATTTGCAGATAAGCGACCAGCACGAAAAGGCGTCGCAATACGCAGACAGTTTCTGGAAACTTGCGCGCCAGGTCCAGGACCCTGGGATGCTGAAGGCCGCCTCACTGGCGTCGAGTTTCCTCCTTTTCTCAAGGGGCAACTTCAAGGAAGCCGTCCGCTGCTACGAAGACATGATCGGAAACCTCGAAGAGTTCGGAGACGATGAGGCGACGCTGAACGCGGGTCTATGGGTGGCGTACAGCTTCGTGATATGCGGCAGGGTTTCTCGAGGCGTCGGAATGATCGACGCAATCAGGACAAAAGCCATTTCATTATGTATTGAGAGTACAACGGTTCTGGCTGATTTCATGGCGGCCCACGCTATGCTCGAAGTAAGAAACGTATCCGAAGCTGAGTTCTACGTAGGCCGAATCCTGAACTCTGCAGAGCGCACGGCGGGCCGATTCATTTTGTGGGGAGCTTACGCCTGTAAGGCCTTTGTACTCTGTGCAAAACGCGAGTATGCGGAGTCCTTCAGGTGCCATACCGTAGCGTGGGAATACGCACGACCCATGGGCTGGGTGCACCACGTCGGTCCCTGGACCTTCGAATATCTTAAGACTCTAGAGGAAAACGGGTTCAGAGACGAGTTGATGACCTATGACTCCGAAATCAAGAGGTTTATCAAATCCGGTTCCATCTATATGAAAGGCGTCGCCTTCAGGCACAAGGCGCTGAACGGCATGGCAAAGCGTCACTCTACCGATCGAGCACTGGCCGATTTCAAGGATAGCGAGAGGCTGCTCAAGACAACGGGGGCAGAGATAGAACTGGCAAGAACGATGATTGCCTTGGGCAACTACTACGTGCAAAAGGGAGACCTGAAGTCCGCGCAACCGTGTGCCCGAAAGGCATTCAGTCTTTTCTCCGAGGTCGACAAGGATCTGGTTCCAAGAGAATTGTTGGAGCTTATGCCGCAGGAGCAGAGAATAGGGGTCATGATTGGAAAGATGATAGCCCTCAACAAGTCTCTGGGGAAGTTGGACGACATGCCGTACTTTTTGGGACAAGCTGTGGACATCGCGATGCGTTTTGCCGCGGCCAAACAGGGTGCCTTTTTCGCCATTGAACCAAATGGTGAGATTGCGGAAGTAGTCTGCCGCAATCTGGGCTTCTCGGGCCCAAATGCGGACGACCTGTTGTCGGTTAAGGAAATTGTTCAGTACACCGCAAATAAAGGATCGGAACTCGTTTCGCTAAACCCTTGTCAAACAGGCGTGATCGCCACCGACACCTTGCTGAAGGCAGGGATAGATTCTTTTCTTTGCATGCCAGCCGAACTGGACAATTATGTCCATGGGTACCTCTACCTCGGCAATCGCCTTGGACAGGTTCTTCTATCGGAGAACTTCCTGCCTTTCGTGAGACTCCTCTGCAGTCAACTTGCGGTAATCCTTTCCAATATCAGGGCATACAAAGAGATGAAAGAGCTCAAGGACCGCTTTGAAACGGAGGCGACTTTCTACAAACAGGAATTGGGCGCAGAGACTCCGATCGAGATGATTGTCGGACAGTCCGCCGGGATAAAGCGAGTTGTGGACCAGGTAAGACAGGTAGCCCCGACGGACAGCACGGTACTGATTCTCGGTGAAACGGGAGTAGGCAAGGAACTGGTGGCAAAAGCTATCCACAATCTGAGCGAGAGGAGAGGCAGACCTTTTATCCCAGTGAATCTTTCAGCCCTACCTCAGGACTTGGTGGCAAGCGAATTGTTCGGTCATGAAAAGGGGGCTTTTACCGGCGCCAACGAGAGGCATATTGGAAGGTTCGAGCTTGCAAACGGAGGAACGATCTTTCTCGATGAGATCGGAGACTTGCCACTGGTCGTGCAGGTGAAACTGCTCAGGGTTCTGCAGGAAGGGACCTTCGAGCGCCTGGGGGGCACAAAGCAGATTCAATCGGATTTTCGTGTCATTGCGGCTACGAACAAGGATCTTCATGGAGAAGTCGGAAAGGGCACATTCCGACAAGATCTGTACTATCGCTTCAACGTGTTTCCCGTCATTGTGCCCCCGCTCAGGGAGCGAAAGGAGGACATTCCTCTCCTTATACACCATTTTGTCGATATCTTCAGCACTAAGCTGCGCAAAAAGATCGGCCGCATACCAAGCTCAGAATTGAAAAAGTTGCTTGATTACCCGTGGCCGGGAAACGTGAGAGAACTGCAGCACCTCGTTGAGAGATCAGTGATACTTGCCGACAACAATGGGATAAGCTTCCCGATCGACCGCTTTTCATCTTCATCCGATAAAGCCGAGGCCCGCTCCTTTTTAAGGCCTTTAGAAGATATAGAACGGGAGCATATCGAGAGGGTGCTCAACGACACGTTCTGGAGGATAAAGGGGCCAAACGGAGCGGCTGCGATCCTGAAACTCCATCCGAGCACGCTCCATTCCAGAATGAAGAAGCTCGGTATTAGAAAGCCTTTATCTTCGATGCACAACGGCAGCCGACATGCGAATTGAAATCCCGTACAGCTCGAAACGCGCAAGTGTTGTTCGGCGAAGGGCTTCGGGAGACCATTAGTCGAGAGACCTCAAGACACCATGACCGGAAGAAGCTCACTCCAGTCTCTCTGTGGTCCACCACATATCCGCCAATGAGCTACAGCTATAATTCCATTTAGAAGTGGCTCAACCGAACAGCTTCCCCAATGTCACGCCGGAGACATCTACGACGTAGGACCCACCGTCTGCCACCATGGCGCTCCCCGTGATGAATGACGCGTCGTCGCTTGCCAGAAAACTGCAAATACCGGCAAGCTCCGAAGGATCTGCGACCCGACGAAGAGGTACGTCGGCTGCCCAGGCGACAAATACCTCGTCTACGCTCTTGCCTATCTTTTTGCCGGCTGCTTCCAAGTCGCCTTCGTTGAAGTCGGTCCTGACAGCTCCCGGGCACACGACATTGCAGCGAATTCCCTTCGGCCCGTA
>CAYZAF010000552.1:0-4143 GCA_964476435.1 uncultured Syntrophaceae bacterium | reverse complement strand
GTACGGCGGCCACGGCGAAGGCGGGTACGGCGGCCACGGCGAAGGCGGGTACGGCGGGCACGCCGGTGATGGAGGTCACGGTGGGTACGGCTGTGGTGCGCACGGCGGCCGCGGCTGGGGCGGCGAAGGTGGTCACAGCGGCCACGGCGAAGGTGATGGCGGCCACGGTGAAGGCGGGTATGGCGGCCACGGTGAAGGTGGTCACGGCGGCGAAGGTCACGGGAAAGGGTCACATGGTGGTTGTGGCGATCATGGCTCGGATGGTAAGGGGAGTGGGTCTACCTCAGGAACGACTGGCAGCGCATCGGTTTCAAATAGCGCCAGTACCGGTTCGTTCTCGGGGGGAATGAATGCCACCTCATGGGGCGCCGCATGGGGCCGCTCCATAACAGGAAGGACAGGGGAATAGGGGCATTGTCTCAAGAGCAGACTCTTGCAGCGGCTCACATTATTTGAGACGGTTCCTTTCACCATCAAGTATCCTTGATAGCAAGACCGGAGGGAGAGCGTTTCCTCCCCTCCGGTCTCTATTTTTTGTACACATCCCATCCTCTTAAAGATAAGGTTTTCGACAAGGTCGCCCGCGGCCCGCTTTTAGGGGGAGCCGCTGGAGGCCCGAGAGCAATCATAATTCGCAGGTCACAAGGGGAGGCTGGCGAGAAAAATTGGCTGCCAATCCCGAGATGACCCCTAGGACGCCCACCGGCGCCAAGGCCGAGAAGGCGACCTGCCATCCCGAAGACTCGATCAAAAGGCCTACTACGAGAGGTCCGAGGAGCATGCCGGTATTCTGCCCGATCTGGATAACGGACATAGCCATGGCCGCCAGTCTTTCGTCGCCCACAATGTCCGCCGCACTTGAGAAGACAACCGTCGGAACGAAACCTCCGATAAAGCCTATGGCCGCCGCCAGGAATAGGAAAACCCTCTCGCTCACCGTCGCATCGACAGGAAAGAGGAACGCCATCGCAAGCAAGGGAAGGGTGCCCATTACTTTTCTGGCCCCGGTCTTGTCGAGCAGGAAGCCCGATATCTGAGCGGCAGCCATGCTCAGTATGCTTGTCAGGCTCATTGTGTGCGAAGCCCTAACGATAGACGCGTGGCGTGCACTTTGGAGGAAGGTCGGGCCCCACGTGAGGAAAGAGACAACAATGAAATTGAAGCAGCAAAAGAGGAGGCTTAAGAGCCACAAGTTGCGGTTTCCCATGATCCGGCTCAGCCTCCGTATCGACAGGTTCCTGCACGCCTCCGACTGTTCTTGACCGGAAGAGGGTCCAACGGGTTTGACGAGGAAATAGAAGAGCAGGCCCGCGGCAACTGTGTAGCCCCATCCGAACTGCCACACTCCCCGCCAACCCCAATGAATGGCGAGAAGAGGAGCGAGGATGAACATGGTCGTGGACCCGAAGGGCACCCAGGCGGACCAGATGGCCATGGCTTTGCCTCTCTTCTCCGGGGCAAACCGCAGGGCCACGATATCGGGCGCAGTCACTGCCATGAGGCTCAAGCCCGCCCCTTCGATAAGACGGCTGAGAAGCAGGATACCTATGCCCCTGCTGTAAGCGCCGAAAGCCACACCGGCTGCAACGAAGGCGAGGGCCATCAACCCGCATTTCCTGTACCCCAACCTTTGAAGAATGAATCCTGAAGGTATGGCCAGGACCAGACCGGTGATGGCAAATACGGACATAAGGAGGCCCGCCTGACCGGCTGTCTGATTGAAGTTCGCCATGAGCAAGGGCATGACTGGAGGCACCTTGAACTGATTCAGGGTGGCTGCGATGCTCGCGAGAAGCACGATGGTCAGTATGAGCCAGGGTGATCGTGAGAGAGTATTCTTTTCGCCTTCAATACGCATTTCTCGTTCACCTTTGGAAGATCAATAACGAAGACTTGTTATGGTCCTGGGGCCGCAAGCGACGGCCCCATTCCTTCTCTCTTGCTTTCCCTTAGAACCCAAGAAGATTCCGTTTTAGGCCCCCCGTAGGCCGGGTCCTTTCATTGAGAGGGAATGACCGGGACGAGGAGATGAGAATCGTACCTGCCGCCCGTGTAGATTACATGCTCGCCCTTGTTTACGGTTTCCCCATGCTCAATGATTTGCGACTTCGGCATCCGGTAGGAATAGATATCACTGCCCTGCACTATCACCTGGAGCTTCTCGCCTCGGTCGAACAGGGTGCCCGAAGGCCAGATTTCAATCTCCACCGGGACAACTTCATTGGCTTTCAGCTTTATTTCTCTTCCGTGCTTGTGGACAGGCTGGTACGCTGTCGATTCCTTCTCGTCGAGATCCCGATGGGAAACCCGCAGCCAGCCGAGAGCGACGGGACCATCTTCATGGTTGCAATAGAACTGGAAGGGAACCCTGTCCCCGGTACGGTCAATCTTCTCTATCGCCACAAACAGATCCATGTCGTCACCTTCGGATGCCTGCACCCAAAGCTTGAGCTTCGTGTGTCCGGTGAGCTCAGTTTTCTCATCGAAGGTGTATTCAAACTTTGCGTTCTGAGTCTTGTCGGTTATGTCGTCGGCACTATAGCGCGCCTGGAGCTCCTTTTCGTAGGGGGCCTTGCCCATCTTTGCGTCACCGGCATTCAAGAAAAGTTTCGTATATTGGGTGCGTGCCAGGGGCCATTCGTTTTCGCTCCTGAAATTTCCCACGAAGAATCGTTCTCTGATCTCCAGCGAGACTTTTGGCCAGTACTCTACTTCGCTGTCGATTCCTTTCAGGAACTTGTCGAAGAACTGCCTCTGCCTCTCCCAGTTAAGGTAATAATCCTGCCATTTCTTCCGCCCATGAACCCTCAGCCACTTGTTCTTGGAGGCGATTTTCTTGAAAGCTTCGAGTGTTCCGCGCGTGTGCAAGCCTTGATCGCACCAACTTGCCGTGATGAAGGCCGGCACCGTTATCTTTGAGAGATCGGCGTTCTTGCTGGCCCAGTAGTCATCGAATAACGGATGCTCTTTCATCATCGCCACTATGTCTTCCGCCCGATTCTTCGCGAAGGCCCAGAAGCTCATCAACCAGTCCCAGGACATGAAGAGCGTCTCCGGGATGCCTCCGTGGAAGCAGAGTTCCCGATAGAAATCGCTCACTCCCTCCCAGGGATTGATAGCCGCAAGATGCGGGGGATTGAGCGAAGCCACCCTCCACTGGCTCCAGGCGAGGTAGGAGACGCCGCTCATACCGACTTTGCCGTTACTCCAGGCTTGGGTACCGGCCCATTCGATCAGGTCATAGCAGTCCTGGGCTTCTTGCTCGCTCATCAGCGTCAGGTCTCCGTCAGAGCCCCAGGAGCCGCGAGCATCCGCATCGATAACAATATAGCCGTTCGGGCACCAATAGAGTGGCTCAGGCGCTTCAAAGCCGCAGTACTTGGAGTGATCGGAATCGGCTTCGCCGCATTTCGGAAAGTAAGCATACTTAACGTTGATGTGCTTGCCATAATTGCTCCAGGCAATAAGAACAGGGTATTTCCCCTGTTCTGCGGGCCGAAATATATCGACCCGTATCTTTACGTTGTCGCGCATGGACACGGGGACATCGTAGTCACAGATCATTCCCTCTGCCTTTTCAGTCCTGGGGTTGAGCCCGGGATATCGGCCTTCGCCGAGGGGTCTGCCCTTCGCCCAGCGGATTTCGAATGGTTTGTCTGCCATCGCTATCCTCCTTTCTTTGTGGATACTTCAATGGGACTTCTTGAGAACCGTGCCGGCGGCCCTGGGGAACGACGAAAGACCCGCGGATTTCTGTCCCATCGTCCGGGATGTCGTTATATTGTCTCTACCGTTATACAACGTGCCGTGGAAATGTCAAGACGAACGTGAAGGAGCGTCAGTGAGTTTCCAAGGACCCTCCCCTATTTTCGCTATCTCCAGCTGATGCCGAGGAGTTTCCAGATTCTCCATTCCGTAAGCTTCAGCCTTTCTATTTTCTGCCTTCGGGCCTCTATGATGGCTCTATCTCTGGACTCCAGGAGCATCTTCGCAACGCTCCTGGTTAGGTCATTCTCTATTTTTCTGCGCCCCATCAGCAATACTCCCGGCTCTGCCTTTAGTGCAGCCTGGTCCACAAGCTTAAGCTCTCGCTCTTGTCTGGCCTGGTACAGCAACTACCATGCCAGCTTGGTCCATGACGGG
>CAYZAF010000551.1:0-3266 GCA_964476435.1 uncultured Syntrophaceae bacterium | reverse complement strand
CTCTCGATCCTGAGTCTTCCCGGTGTGTCCGCCATGTAGTAGTTCATGGTAAGCCTCCTTAGCAAGCCTCGCTAAGACAGTATAGCAGAAATCGCGCATTCTTGCCCAAATTGTCTTTTATCTTGGCGTCTTTGTCTCGAGACGCCTTGCCTCCCCCAGCGGCCTGACCGGGAGCGCTTTCGCAAGCCCCGCGCCTTTCGGGCTTAGGTCGAGGAGCACCATGAATTGGGCTTTATTCCTTTCCGGGAAGCGTAAGCCCTGTGGGCGGGGAGCTTCACTGTCGCATGTTGTTTGTGGACCCCCAAGCGCCGTTAGTGATATAACTGAGAGATCGCGCATCGAGGTCCTTCCGGGTAGAAAGACAATGGAAGACAAGAGCCTTCAGAGAAACGTTCTCATCGTCGCCACCCTCTCCGGCTTTCTCACGCCCTTCATGGGCTCTTCCATTGTCGTCTCCCTGCCCAGCATCGCGCACGACCTCTCGATGAAGGTCATTACGTTGAGCTGGGTGTCAACCGCATACCTTCTCGCTGCAGCGGGCTTCTGCGTGCCTTTCGGGAGGGCTTCCGACATCTTCGGGAGAAAAAAGGTATTTACCATCGGCATCGTCATTGACAACGTGGCCTCCATCCTCGGGGCATGCGCTCGAACGAGCGGGATGCTCATCGTGGCCAGGATATTTCAGGGCATTGGAGGGGCCATGATATTCACCCTGGGGATAACGATCGTTACTTCCGTTTTTCCTGCCCATAAGCGGGGGAGGGCCCTCGGCATCATCGTCGCGGCTGTCTACATAGGCCTTTCCCTGGGTCCTGTGATAGGGGGAATTCTCACGCACCATTTCGGCTGGAGGAGCATCTTCTTGTCAAACGTCCTCATCGGACTCGTTATCCTCGTCACGACGGTGTGGAAGCTGAAACCGGAATGGGCAGAGGCACGGGGGGAGCGGTTCGATTACGTTGGTTCCTTCGCCTGCGTCGTATCACTCTGGTTCTTGATGTACGGCCTCTCCAAGATGCCGGGACGCACTGCCCTTTCCTTCCTGGTCCTCGGAGCCCTGGGCATCGCCCTTTTCGTCATTTGGGAGGGCAGGGTAGAGAGCCCTGTCCTCGAGATACGGCTGTTCAGGCAGAGCCGAACGTTCCTCTTCTCCAACCTGGCCGCTCTCATCAATTATTGTGCTACATACTCCGTCGGCTTCCTCGTGAGCCTCTACCTTCAATACGTCAAGGGATTCAGCGCCCAAACAGCAGGATTCATCCTAGTGTCGCAGCCGGTGATTATGGCAGGTTTCTCGCCCGTTGCGGGCCTAATGTCAGACCGGCTGGAGCCGCGGGTTGTCGCCTCGATCGGCATGGGCCTCACCGTAGTGGGGCTCTCTGTTTTTGCGTGCCTGACCGAGGGGACCGGCCTTTCGCTCATCATCGCGAACCTCATGCTTTTAGGCCTGGGCTTCGCCTTGTTTTCCTCTCCCAACACGAACGCGGTCATGGGGTCTGTGGAGAAGAAATACTTCGGCATTGCCGGCGGGATCCTTTCCACTATGCGCGTTGCCGGGCAGATGCTCAGCATGGGTGGGGTAATGCTCATGTTTGCGCTCTTCCACATCAGCGGGGTGATCATCACCGCAGCCTACCATTCCCAGTTCCTCCAGAGCGCCCGGACAGCCTTCCTCGTGTTCGCGGCCCTGTGTCTCATCGGCGTCTTCGCTTCCCTTTCGAGAGGGAAGAAAGGCAGGCAATCCCCGAGCCTCTAAAAGGGAGGCTCGACCGCCTCCTCCCACAGGGTGCGTTCTTCTGTTTTGCGAGGCTTCAGGCGCAGCCGATCTTTCCCTCGTACTTTCGCCTCTCCTCCTCGAACCATTCGCACTGTTCGGACATCATCTGGCGGATAGGAAGGTTGTAGGGACACCGCTCCTCGCAGTCGCCGCAGTCAGTGCATTCCGCAGCCTTCTTCATGGCCGGGGGGATCATATCGCCGAAAAAGCGCTCCGGCGGCAGACGCTTCTGGAAACTCTTGGCAGTCATCACCAGGGAAATGGGTATCTGAGCAGAGCAGGGCTGGCAGTAGTCGCACCGGTGGCAGAACGTGGCGCCGAGGCCCTTTCGCATGGCCTCCATTTCCCGAACGTCTGCCTCCGTCATTTCCCTCGGCCCTCCGGAGATCGCGACGATCTCCTCTATCTCCCTTATCCGCTCCATGCCTGGGATGAGGACTATGTCAGGGAATTGAAGGAGGAATTTGATGGCTACGGAGGCATTTTCGACCATCCCCCCTGCCATGGGCTTCATGGCGATAAAGCCCACGTCGTGGCGTCTGCACAGAGGCAGGAGCTCGTCAGCGGCTTCAGGGGTCAGGAAATTGAAGGGGAACATCATAGTCTCGAAGCGGTCCGTCTGAACAGCCTTCTTGGCCACATCTATCTGGTGCGACGTAATGCCTATGTGGCGTACGAGCCCTGCCTTCTTCGCGGCCTCTGCCGTGGCCAAAACACCGTTGGGATCGAGCACTGCGTCGAGGCTCTTGAAGTCACTGACCCCGTGCAGCTGATAGAGATCCACGTAGTCGACGCCAAGGCGCTCGAGGCTGAGCTTAAGATGGCCTTCGAGGTCGCCCGGGGTACGAGCGAGGGACTTAGTGGCGAGGATGACTTCCTGCCGTCTCCCGGCGATGGCCCTTCCGATGCGCTCTTCGCTCGTTGAATAGGCATTGGCCGTATCGAGGAAGGTGACGCCCAGGTCGAGACACCTTTTCACTAGAGCCACTGAATCCTCGTCTGAGAGCCTCTGAATGGGAATGCCTCCGAATCCCAGCCTCGGTACTGCCATGCCGGTCCTGCCCAATCTTATCCGTTCCATCCTTTCCTCCTTGCGTTCAGCTAAAGAACTATCGAAGTGATGCGGCGCACCCACATTATAGTCGCTTTTGCCCCCTCAAACTACCAGAGGTCCGCAAGCAAGCCTTTCCCGATTTCCTTCCGGTACGATGAAAAGGATGCTTTCCCGCTCTTTCATGCAGGCAAAAGACGATAAATGACCCTGCTGCAACCAGCGAGGTATCCAAGACACGGAAGCGAAGCGAGCTTTGAGGGGGGAGGCTTAAGCAGGCTGATGCCTGTGGAGGGGGCGACGCGAGCCCTTGCGACCCACGTGGCGAGGAGAGAAGCACGACCGAAAGGCAACATGACGTGGGCACCCCGCTAAGACAAGCCGTGAGGGGGGAGGCCGGGGCACCCGCGAAGCGGGTCGTGGCTTGCGCCACTGGAG
>CAYZAF010000550.1:0-5354 GCA_964476435.1 uncultured Syntrophaceae bacterium | reverse complement strand
GGGATAACCATAGGTAACTCGCTGCGGAGGGTGCTCCTTTCCTCGATCATGGGGGCTGCCATAACGTCCGTGAAGATCGACGGTGTGGATCATGAGTTTTCGACGATCAGGGGCGTGAAAGAGGATGTCACCGAGATCATCTTGAACCTGAAAAAGGTCGTGCTGAAGATAGAGGACGACAGACCGCGCACGCTCAAGATAGACGCCCGGGGGGAAGGGGTGGTGAAGGCCGGGGATCTCATCCACGACGGCGGAGTGGAGGTCATAAACCCTGAACACCATATAGCGACGCTGACTGACGAGGCAAAGCTCTACATGGAGCTGAAGGCCAAGGTCGGGAGGGGCTATGTGCCGGCCGAGAGAAACCGGGATGAAGAAGAGCCCATCGGCACGACGCCGATAGACGCAATTTTTTCGCCCGTGAAGCGGGTCAGCTACAACGTGAGCCAGGCGCGCGTCGGCTTCCGCACGGACTACGACAAGCTTACCATGGAGATCCTCACGGACGGGAGCATCAGCGCCCTCGACGCCCTCTCCTTCGCTGCCAAGATCATCAGGGAGCAGATGCGGATCTTCATCAACTTCGAAGAGCCCGAGGACATCGAGATAGGGGAGCTGAGAGAAGGAGAGAGACAGGACTTCAACGACAACCTCTATCGCAACGTGGACGAGCTGGAGCTTTCGGTGAGGAGCGCCAACTGCCTCAAGAATGCGGATATCAAGTACATCGGCGAGCTGGTGCAGAAGACGGAGCAGGAGATCCTCATGACGAAGAACTTCGGAAGGAAGTCCCTCAACGAGATAAAGGAGATACTCGCCTGCATGGGCCTCAAGCTCGGCATAAGGCTCGACAATTTCCCGCCCAGGGAAGAGCTTGACAGGATGGCGCAACGACGGAAAGATCAGGTATAGAGGGTGTAGCGATGAGGCATCAGAAGACGGGGAGAAAACTGAGCAGGACCGCGAGCCACAGGAAGGCGCTCTTCCGCAATCTGGCCGCGGCTCTTTTCCTTCACGAGAGCATCAAGACAACGAATCCAAAGGCCCTCGAGCTGCGCAAGGTAGCGGATCGCCTCATCACCCTCGCAAAGGGCGGAAGCCTTCATGCCACGCGCCTCGCCTTTGCTTACTTGCGCGACAAGGAGGCGGTAAAAAAGCTCTTTACGGACATAGGGGCCAGGTACGTCGACATGAACGGGGGGTATACGAGGGTGGTCAAAATAGGCCCGAGAAAGGGCGATGCCGCTCCTATGGCCATCATTGAGCTGACCCAGAAGAAAGACCAGGAGAAGGAAGAGAAGACGGAGCAGAAGGGTAAAGCGAAGAAAGAGGCGAAGGGCAAAGAGCCGAAAGGCAAAGAGAAGAAAGCCAAAGAGAAGGAAGGAAAAGAGAAGAAAGAGGCGAAGGGCAGACAGAAGAAAGAAGAAGCCAAAGAGAAGAAAGAGGCGAAAGGCAAAGAGCAGAAAGAGAAGAAGGGCAGAGAGAAGAAAGAGCCGAAAGCGAAGAAGGCCAAAGAGGCGGATGCAGACTAGCATGATCGTGACTGCTCCTGGGGGATCGTCTAACGGCAGGACTCAAGATTCTGGATCTTGCTATCTAGGTTCGAATCCTAGTCCCCCAGCACTGAACGCCGATGGATAGGCGCATCGCCGTTGTCATACCTGCTTATAATGAGGAAAAATCGATTGCGGGGGTCATCAGGGGCGTAAGGAGACTCGGCACAGGCTATCACGTCATCGTTATCAACGACAGCTCGAGGGACGATACCACAAGGAATGCGGAAGCAGAAGGCGCGGTGGTGATCGAGCTGCCGGTGAACCTAGGCATTGGCGGCGCTGTGCAGACCGGATTCAAGTACGCTTATTCCCATGGATTCGACGCGGCAGTGCAGGTGGACGGGGACGGGCAGCACCCACCCGACCAGATCCCGCTGCTTGTCGAGCCCCTCTTTGGCGAAGGCGTCGATATGATGGTGGGCTCCCGCTTTCTAGGCAGCGACTACAAGGTGAGCCTCATGAGGGGCTTAGGGATAAGGCTCATATCCCTTTTCCTGAGGGCGACCACAGGGATGAGCGTCAGGGATGCAACGAGCGGATTCCGCGCGGTGAACAGGGGGGTGATGGGATTCTTCGCGCAGACCTACCCCCAGGATTACCCGGAGCCTGAATCGCTGCTTCTGGCCTTCCTGAAGGGGTTCAAGGTGGCGGAAGTGCCTGTCCGCATGAGCTACCGGCAGTATGGCATCTCCTCCATAACACCCTTTCGAGCAGTCTACTACATGACCAAGGTACTCCTCGCCATGTTCATCGATTTGTTCAGGGAGGTCTAAGGAGATCCCATGCTGCAGATTCGTCTTTTCGTGGGTGTGGTGAGCATCCTCTTCTTCATCGCGACCTTCGAATTCATCAGGAAGGGGCGGCTACGGGAGGAGTATGCGATCTTGTGGCTTTCCACCTCATCGATCATCGCGATATTGAGCCTCTGGCCCGGGCTCTTAGGGATCCTGAGCGAGATGACCGGCCTCTACTACATCACCGCGGTCTTGGCGATCTTCTTTTCCTTCATTATTGCGGTGTTGATGCACTACTCCATCACCATATCGAGGATGAAGGAGGCCAACAAAGAGCTGATCCAGAAGTGCGCCCTCCTCGAGCTGAGGGTACGCGACCTTGAGCATGGAAAGGGAAATGAGGCTTAAGTGGAGCGGGCAACGGGGCTCGAACCCGCGACATCAAGCTTGGGAAGCTTGCACTCTACCAACTGAGCTATGCCCGCTCTCTAGAGATAATGATAGAAGAATCCTTAAGCCAAGTCAATAGCGTCGCGGCTTTCTTGAAAAGCCTTCCATCTCCCGGTGCCTTTTTTGAGACCAATGGTTATCATCGGATTGCTCATGGATAGGCGATTTCCTAAAGAGATGGCTCGCCTTTTGAGGATATGAGGACAGAAGAGTTCGACTATTCTTTGCCAAAGGAGCTGATCGCCCAGGCGCCTCAAGGGGAGCGCTCCGCGTCGCGCCTCCTCGTCCTCGACCGGAAAAGCGAGTCCATCGAGCATTGGCGCTTCAGGGATCTGGACGGCCTCCTTAGGGAGAAGGATCTTCTCGTCATCAACGACACCAGGGTGATCCCGGCGCGGCTGCCGGCGAGGAAGGAGACGGGAGGCGCAATCGAGATACTCCTCGTCGAACAGGTCGACGCGGGGAGATGGTCGTGCCTCGTGAGCGGCGTGGCCAGGGCATTGCGCGAAACCTCGGCCTATGTGGGCGACTATCGGGTGGGGCTGAAGGCAGGCACGCCCTTCTGGACAGTTGAGCTTCCGGCCGGCGTGGACGCAGCTCAACTCATGGCGGAGCATGGGATCATGCCGCTGCCGCACTACATAAAGCGGGAGAGGCACCAAAGGTGTCAGGAGGACTATGAGCGGTATCAGACGATCTACGCGCGCCAAGGGGGGTCAATTGCCGCGCCCACGGCAGGCCTCCATTTCGACAAAGACCTGCTCGGGCGCATCACGGACAAGGGGGTGGCAGTCGTCGCGATCACCCTGCACATCGGCATCGGCACCTTTTTCCTCGTGAAGAGCGAAAGCGTGGAGAGTCACGAGATGCACCGCGAGTACTACACCGTGTCGGCCGAGGTGGTGGAGGCCGTGAGGAAGACCAGGCAGGACGGAGGCAGGGTGGTTGCCGTGGGCACGAGTGCGGTGCGCACCCTGGAGACCGTTTTCAGCGCGTCCAACGGGAGAGGCTTGAGCGGTCATACGGACCTCTTCATCTATCCGGGCTACACGTTCAAGGCAGTTGACGCCCTTATCACGAATTTTCACCTTCCCCGGTCCACCCCGCTTCTCCTCGTCTGTGCATTCGCGGGGTCTCAGACCATAGAGAAGGCATACGGGGAGGCCATCAAGCGGGGCTATCGCTTCTATAGCTACGGGGATGCGATGTTCATCTCATGAGCGCATTCGAGGTCACACAGACGGATGGACAGGCGAGGTTGGGCATCCTCGAGACAGGACACGGATCCGTGGAAACCCCTGTCTTTATGCCGGTGGGAACGCAGGGCTCGGTGAAGGCCCTGCCTGCGAGGGATCTGTCGGACATGGGGGCGCGTATCATCCTGGGCAATGCCTACCACCTCTATCTGCGGCCGGGGGACGAGCTGGTGAAGCAGATGGGAGGCATGCAGCGCTTTGCGGGATGGGATGGGGCAATGCTCACCGATAGCGGCGGATACCAGATCTTCTCCCTCGGTGTCCTGCGCAAGATCCAGGAGGAAGGGGTGACGTTCCAGTCGCACATAGACGGCTCTAAGCACTTCCTCACCCCTGAAAGGGTCGTGGAAATACAGGAGAACCTGGGGGCGGACATCTGCATGTGTCTCGACGAGTGCGTAGGCTATCCCTCGTCCCACGAGTATACGAGCGCCTCGGTGGAGCTCACTACCCGGTGGGCCCGCCGTTGCAGGGACGCGAAGAAGAGCGCCTCCCAGCTCTTTGGCATCGTCCAGGGGGGCATGTACGCAGACCTGCGGCTCCGCTCCTCGAGGGACCTCGCTGCTCTCGAGTTCGACGGCTATGCCATGGGCGGTTTCAGCGTAGGTGAGCCAAAGGGGGTCATGTGGGAGATGGTGGACGTGGTGATGGGAGAGATGCCTTTCGACAAGCCGAGGTATCTCATGGGTCTGGGGTTTCCCGAGGACATCGTGGAAGGCGTAAGGAAGGGTATCGACATGTTCGACTGCGTTATCCCCACGAGACACGCGCGAAACGGGAACCTCTTCACTCAAGGTGGAAGGATCAATATCAAGCACGCCAGGTATGCGCGCGACGACACCCCGTTGGACGGATCGTGCGGATGCTACACGTGCACCCATTTCTCGAAAGCTTACCTGAGGCACCTCTTCGTGGCGAGGGAGCTTACGAGCTACTACTTGAACACCCTCCACAACGTCTCTTTCTATCTCAGCCTTATGAAGCGGATCAGGGCAGAGATCGGACAGGGGCGGTTCGAGGCGTTTTATGACGGATTCATGTCAGAATTGAATGACCCTGCTGCGGGTAGCAGGGTATCCAAGACAGCGAGCGCGAGTCTTTGAGGGGGAGGCTCTGGCAGCGGATGCTGCCGGAGGGGGTGCTGAACCCCGGCTACCCACGTAGCTTTGTCGGGTCAACGTAGAGAGGCTGTATGACGTGGGTGCCCCGCCACGACAGCTGTTTGAGCGGGGAGGCTCTGGCAGCTTTGCTGCCGGAGGGGGTGCTGAACCCCGACAGCGAGCGGACGCGAGGGTGAGGGGGGAGGCTCCATGTGGCTTTGCCACTGGAGGGGGCGCTGAGCCCCAATAATTGCCAGC
>CAYZAF010000549.1:0-2155 GCA_964476435.1 uncultured Syntrophaceae bacterium | reverse complement strand
CTTTCCGGATTGGCCGATGCCGGAAACGATGGTGAACTGGTGGGGTTCAAGCCCCAGGTCCAGGACAGCCTGCTTGAACGACCTCAATATCCCGAAGTTGCCGCACCCGGGGCACCATGCAGGCGTCCGACCTTCATAATCACTCAAGAGTGTCATCCAGCTCCCCCACCATAGTCTCGAGAAGGTAAGGCCGGCCGTCATACTTGGTGATGGTGCTCGTGAAGGTGTGGCCGGTCTCCGCCCTCATGAGCCTCGCAAACTGAGACGTGGCGTTATTCTCCACGCAGACCGTCCTCTTCGCCTGGGTCAGCACCTCGAGATAGTCGAATGTCCCCCTGCCGGGGAAGGGATAGATCTCGCTGAAGTGGAGGAGGGCGATGCTTCTGCGACCAGAGAGGGCGTCGACTGCCTCCCTCAAGACGCCGTACGTGGAGCCCCATCCGACAACGATTGTCTCGGCCTTACGGTCCCCATAGAGCAAAGGGGGCTCTATCTCGGCCCTGATGAGGGGCAGCTTCTTAAGGAGCCTTTTGTCGACCATGCGGGTCCTCGTCAGGCTGTCCTCGATGAGGTGGCCCTCCTCGTCGTGCTCGTCGCTGTCGTCGACGACGAGCCTCAAGGAGCGGCCGGGCACGGCAAGGGGGGAGACGCCGGATTGAGTCAGCGCGTATCTCTTGTATTGCCCGGCTTCATCGTGGAGGCCGTCCCGCAGACGCCAGTCTTGATACGTGATCCTATCGAGATCGAGACTGGAGTAAGTCCATTGGGAATCGGCAAGGTATTGGTCGGAGAGGATGAACGCGGGAATCTGATACTTCTCGGCGAGATCGAACGCCTTGTTTGTCAGATGTAAGGCCTGCTCAGGGGAGCCAGGCGCAAGGACGACTCTCGGGAACTCGCCGTGGCCGGCGTGAAGCACGAAGAGGAGGTCGCCCTGCTCGGTTCTTGTGGGCAGCCCCGTTGCCGGTGCCGGCCTCTGGCCCACCATGATGACTATGGGCGTCTCTGTCATGGCTGCCAGGGAGAGACCCTCCACCATGAGGGCAAAGCCTCCCCCTGCGGTCGCCGTCATGGACCGTGCGCCGGCAAAAGAGGCACCCAAAGCCATGTTGATCGCCCCTATCTCGTCCTCTGCCTGCTCCACGATGATGCCGCATGTGGGGGACTTCTCCGCCATGAAGGAGAGGACACCTGTCGAGGGCGTCATGGGGTAACCCGAGTAGAACCGGCAGCCCGACAGGATGGCGCCGAGGCCCACGGCGGAGTTTCCATCGATCAACATATTCGGAGGGCCCCCTGGGCTGACCTTGAAGGCGCAGTCCGCGCAGTTGCTCAAGGCAAAGTCATGGCCCCGGGCCGCTGCGCGCCGGTTCTCCTCCACGATCCTCGCCCCTTTATTTCCCATGAGGCCGCTGATCACCTCGGAGAAGGCCCCGAGGCCCATCCCGAGCAAGCCCAGGGCAGCTCCTGTGGCCACGGTGTTCACCATGATCCTGCTCCCTCCGTCCCTCGTGGCCAGGTCGACAAAGGGCACGTCCAGAAAATGGCTCTTTTCATACTTCTCTTTGATCATGGAAGCATCGTAAAGGATGATCCCCCCGTCGGTGAGCTTCCCTTCATCGTCCTGGATGCTCGATTTGTCGAGGGCGATGACGATGTCTATTCTGTCGCGTGAGGCGCTCACGGGCTTGTCGGAAACCCTTACCTGAAAGGAGTTGTGGCCGCCCCTGATGCGCGATTCGTAGTCCTGGTGGATGAACACGTGGAAGCCAGTGCGGGCGAAGACCCTCGCGAGACCCTCGCCGATGGTCTGGATCCCCTGGCCCGCTTCACCGCCTATCTTGATCGTATAGTCCATGCGTGCCTCCTCGCCGCGATTGGACATGGGCCGACCCGCGCCATACAGAATGTAAGAAAGGGCCGAAAGAATGTCAAGAATCGGCGGGACACTTAGGGTCTTGTCCGCGATGCCCTTTTCGCCTCAAAGGTAGAGAGGGTCTGCCTCGATGTGAATGCCCGGGAGCCGGTAGAGGGAGGTGAGGAGAGGAGTCAGGGAGAGATCGTCTCCTTTGAGGATTACCTTCCACCCGTAGTGGCCTTTGACATCGATGGGGCCGAGCATCTGATGGTCGAAATGCTCCTTGTCGACGAGCTT
>CAYZAF010000548.1:0-6412 GCA_964476435.1 uncultured Syntrophaceae bacterium | reverse complement strand
ATGCCGGCGCGACCCTGCACACGTAGCATTTCAGCGGCTCCGCCCCCGTGTCCGGGTCGAAGTAGTCATCCCCGAAGAGCAGGTTGACGCACGATTCCTTCCAGCGATAGTCGGGTGGGGCCGCCTCCGGGTACCACCACGCGTGCTCGGCGTTGACGACGTCGGGCGCGATGCCGTCGAAGAGCTTTGCCTTGAGCCTGGCCTGCCCATAGGGCGATTCCAGCCAGACCCAGTCGCCGTCCGAAATGCCGAGGCGTGACGCTGCTTCGGGATGCATCTCCACCACGGGGTCGGGGTGCGTCTTGCGCAAACTCGGGATCTGATGCATCTCCGAGTGGAAAAATTCGAGCCTCTTGGTACCGGACATGAGGATGAAGGGATACTCCCGGAAGAGCTCCGGCGTGGATTTAGGGGAGAGCGGCGGCTCCACATAGACAGGAAGGGGCGGTCGGCCTTCGTGCTCCATGATGGAGGAGTATAACTCGAATTTGCCGGAGGGAGTGCGAAAGCCGCCGGACAGATACTTCCTGTAGCGCATCTTGCCCATGACGATATCTTTCTCCTTGAACTCCTCAAAGCCCATTCCCGTATCTTCCAAAAGCCAGTCGAGATAGGCGTACCGGTCCTGCCAGGGAAAGGCATCCGTAAGGCCGAGCCGGTGAGCTACGTCAAAGATCACGTCCCGGTCGTCCCTCGTCTCACCGATCTGCGCGAGCTTCTTACGGGTGAGAATGCACCAGATCTTGTGCATCGAAACCACATCGTCCTGTTCAAGCCAGTGAGCCGCCGGAAGAACGAGGTCTGCAAGCTGCGCGGTCGGCGTCATGAAGAGATCGGAGACCACTGTGTACTCCATGTGGTCCTGCAAGGCCCGAGCGATCAAGAGGCCCTGCGTTCCGGTGAGGAGAGGGTTCGAGCCTATGATCCAGACGGCGCGGACCCGATACGGCTCCCCTGTAACCACTGATTTCCAGAATGTGGGCGGGTGACAGTTGGGCGCGAAGGGGTATCTATTCTCGGAGAGGATGCGGGCCTTCTTTTCAGCAGGCAGGAAGCGGTTCCCGACCACGTTGGGGTCGACGTGAGGGGCCTTCGGCCTTATCCTCTCGGGAGGCACCCAGAGGACATTGCCGCCCGGGACATCGATATTTCCCGTGAGTCCCATCAGAATAACGAGGGCCCTGGCTGTTTGAAAGGCGTTCACGCTCGTATCAACCCCGTTGCCCCACTGCAGGCATGCGGGCTTGGTCAAGGCATAGGTCCGGGCAGCGGATGCGATCTCGTCTGCGGGAACCCGTGTTATGCCCTGGGCCCAGTGGGGCGTGAACGGCTGAACGTGCGCAGCAAGGCGGTCGAAGCCGTACGTGTGATGCTCCACGAAATCGTGGTCAAAGAGGTCTTCCTCTATGATCGTCCGGATCATTGCCAGAGCCAGGGCGCACTCGCTGCCGGGACGAAGCTGCAGCCAAAGGTCGGCCTTCTCTGCGAGGCGTATGCGCCGCGGATCGACGACGATCACCTTACTCGCCTTTGCTGCGGCCCTTCGGAACATGGAGCCGCACATGCCGTCGCTGGCCCCGGTCTCGATATGGTTGCATCCCCAATTGAGGACGCAGGCCGGAGAGGCGCCGCCAAAACCATAGATGTCGCTTACGGGGAAATCACCGAGGGTAATGGCGCTCGCGATGACCCTGGGCAGGTAGCAGAGATGAGCGGGTGTGATAAAATTGGGCGTTCCGAAGGCATTTGCGAAACGCGCGGTGAACTCGGTGTACGGCCTCCCGGTGCCCTGGGCAATAGCGAGGTACTCGGTGCCTGACTCCCTGCGGATGGCGTCAAACCGGTCGGCCATCTCGGAGATAGCCTCTTCCCAGGAGATCCGCTCCCACCTGTTCTCCCCCCGTGCCCCGGCCCGCCGCAGAGGGAATGTGAGTCGATCAGGGTGGTAAAGTATCTCCGGCGCGGCCGCCCCTTTGGGACAGAGGTACCCTCGGCTCGTGGGGCTTTCCGGGTCGCCTGAGATTCGCACGATCTTTTCCCCATCCATGTGGACGAGGACCTGGCAGACACCATGGCATCCGCGGCAGGATGATCTTACAAGGCGATGGTCCTGCTTCATCTCTCCTTCCCCTAACCCATCATTTGCCAGACCCGGCCTCTCCTGTGAAGCTCCCCGCCCACAGGGCTTAGCTTCCCGGAAAAGAATAAAGCGCAATTCATGGCGCTCCTCGACCTAAGCCCGAAAGGCGCGGGGCTTGCGAAAGCGCTCCCGGTCGACTGAAGGATGGCTTACTGCCGTGCCTTTTCATCTTACGGTCGGCAGCTCATACGGGTGCAGAAGGGATGGACGCCCGTCGCTATTCTTGAGGCGTTTTAGCGACCCTTCTGCCGATGAGAGGCGCCATCTTCTGCCTTGCCCTCGAAAAACAGGCTGGCCGATACTTTTGAGGCTGTCTCCATGACGAGGGCGACGCCGTTGGATTGAAGGAGCGCATCCATTCTGAAAGCAGGCACGGGCATCACAACAGCCGCGACCGGTCTTCCGTCAGAGTCGAAAACAGCTGCGCCGATGGCGTGCACGTCCGGGTAGTACTCTCCCTGATCCAGCGAGTATCCCTGCTTCCTGATCTCCGCCAAGTGACGTCTGAATTTCTTAGGATCAGTGATCGTCTTTGGTGTATAGGGGATGAACTTATCGGCGAGGAGCTCATCGATCTCCTCGGGGGGCAGGAAAGCCAAGATCGCCTTGGCACCGGCAACGGCATAGACAGGGAGCCTCTTCCCCACATCGGACGACACGCGCACCGGCAGGGATGAGGCGGCATGACATACGACGGTAGAGCTGTTGCCGGAAATCACCTCCAGGGAAACCAGTTCGCCGAGGCGATCTCTCAATTCATTCAAGAAAGTCTGGGCGGTAACCGTCAGCTGGCTGTCGATGTACCGTTTCGCTGCAATGCCGAGATCAAGCGCTGATTTCCCCAATGTGTATTTCTTGGTCTTCATATTGTTCTGAATGAGACCATAGTGGCTGAGAAGGTGCAGCAATCTGCTCACCGTCGACTTATGAAGCTTCAGCTTCTCACTCAGCTCGAGAGTCCCTATCTCTTGGCTGAACTCGGTAAAGGCCAAGAGGATTTCAAGGGCCTTCTGAACAGAGGTGTACTCCTCCCGCTTCACAGGCATGTTCAAAGTGCTCCCAAAATATGCAACTGAGTTTATGGATAAACAACTTGGTCTTATGAAAACACGAAGGGAGAGGCATGTCAAGAGGTTTTTAGTGCCGCGGCAGCCCATCAGCGCGTGGACGACTAAGAGGATGGGCCGGCCCATAGCATTCATCAGTCTACGATACGCACCCACCTCTCCTAACGTCTTGATTTTTCATGGTTTCACGAACGCTTCCGATATTCCTCGCCAATGATGCAGGCGGATGTTACAATCTAGGAGCATACGCAAACGAGAGTATTTTTCTACCCCGTGGCCAAAGTTGGACCGAATGATTGCGGATAGGGAGGCAGCCAATGGGCAGTTTTCGGGATGTATACGATTTCGCGGCAAAGGCAGGGTCTTTTGAAGGGTACGTTTATCCGAAGGAGATGGATGTTTCATACCTCCCCACATGGGTGGACCACTTGGTGCAGGGTTACCGGATGCTGCCCGAAGAGGTGAGGAACGAGTTGCAAGACCTTTGCAATGAAACGATAGGCCGGGCTATTCAATCGCTTCTTCCCGTTCTGGGTGACAATCACGAGGTGATCAAGGAGCTGAAGAGCATGGTTACGGCCGATCTGCCTTCTTCGCCGGACGATTTCCGGCGGAAGAACAGGATAAGCCGCGGCGGGAGGGATGCCCCCCTCCCCTGATGCGCCTCGAGGCCCCGTGCGAGTTATCTGCCCGAGGAGCCTTTGGGCTTCTCTTTCGGGGCTTCCACCTACCTATTCCAATTCTAAATCATGACGATATCGAGGCGCCGAGGAAGGAGCGACGAAGGTGTACAGTTACAGTACATTGAGGAGCAGATGACGAAGGCAACGAAGATAGCGCCGAGTTAGAATTGGAATTATATCTTTTCGAGAATGGGGCCCACCTTCCCCCGTTTGGTGCCGCCAGACCGCATAGCATCCTCGGTCGGGCCCATCTCGACAGGCACCCGCTCCACGACCGAAAGGCCGTATCCCTCGAGCCCCTTTATCTTTCTCGGGTTGTTCGTGATCAGCCTCATTTTGCGAACCCCCAAGTCGGACAGGATCTGAGCGCCAATACCGTACTCGCGAAGGTCAGGGGAAAAGCTTAAGGCCTCACTCGCCACTGGCGTATCCTTACCTTCATCCTGCAGACGGCAGCCGTTGATCTTGTTCACGAGCCCGATGCCCCTGGTTTCCTGTCGCATATAGAGAAGCACGCCCTTGCCTGCCCGCTCGATCATAGACATGGCAGCCCGCAGTCGATCGCCGCAGTCGCACCGCATCGACCCAAAGACATCACCCGGAAGGCACTCTGAGTGGACCCGCACGAGGACCGCGTCCTCGGGTGCGATATCGCCCTTTACAAAGGCGAGATGCTCCCTGTTGTCCAAGTCGTTATCGTAGGCGATGAGCTTGAATTCCCCTCCGAACCGGGTGGGGAGCTTCGCCTCGGTGACCCTCCGCACGAGGGTCTGGTTCCTCATCTTATACCTGACAAGGTCCGCAATCGTGCCGATCTTCAGGCCGTGTTTCTTGGCGAAGACTTCCAGATCGGGCAGCCTGGCCATGGTGCCGTCTTCGTTCATCACTTCGCAGATAACCCCCGCCGGCTTGAGTCCTGCCAGGCGTGTCAGGTCCACGGAGGCTTCCGTATGTCCCACTCTCACGAGCACGCCGCCGTCCCTCGCCATGAGGGGAAATATGTGGCCCGGCCGGACCAGCCCGTCAGGTCCGGTGTTCTCGTCTATCGCAACCAGCACGGTCCTGGCCCTGTCGTAGGCGGAAATCCCGGTTGTCACCCCTTCCTTTGCCTCGATGGAGACCGTGAAAGCCGTCTTGTACGGCGAGGTGTTGTCCCTGACCATGAGCGGCAGCTTAAGGTGCCTCACCCGCTCCTCGGTGAGGGAAAGACAGATGAGGCCGCGGGCGTGGCGAGCCATGAAGTTTATGGCCTGGGGTGTCGTCTTCTCAGCGGCGATCATTACATCACCCTCATTCTCACGGTCTTCATCGTCGACCATGATGACCATCTTCCCGTTCCTTACGTCTTCGATTACATCGTCAATGCGTGCTATCGCCATGGCTGCCTTCCCCTAATATACCCGCACCCATTGAGGAAATCAAGGTCGATGGCCGATTCGGGAGCCTCTTGCGAGCTTACTCTCGCTGCCGTACCGGCTCCCGCACGGGTCCTTCCCGATAACCTCTCGATATCCCCCCCAACTGATTCGAAAAGCAAAAAGAGGCGCTTATTGACTGTGAAGCAGCCTTGTTCAATAATAAATGACCCTGCTGCAACCAGCGAGGTATCCAAGACACGAAAGCGCAAGCGAGTCTTTGAGGGAGAGGCTCCATGTGGCTTGCGCCACTGGAGGGGGCGCTTAAGCCCCAATCATTGAGGGCGGAGCGAAGCGGAAGAAAGGTCTCCCTGCAGGGAAGCTGCAGGGAGACCACGAGTTGAATAGAGACGTCGCGGCCGAATCGACACTGGTCGAGGAGGGAACTGTGGGGGAGGAAAAGGAATGGATCGGATGACGGATGAAGTGCAGGCAGAGCCGGACCGTGCGATGAGGGGTGTTACCTTCTCGGAAAGGAGGGGCCCATTTGAAGTATACGCCCGGGCCGAATCGATGGGCGAAGATGTGCTCGTAGTGCTCTGGGGAGGCGTTGCGCATATCGGCGCCATAGGGATAGCGCAGCCCAGACCGAGCCTGAGGGACTCGAGCGTGAAGAGTGCCACGAGCTCGGTCTTCACCTTCGTGGGGCACAAAGAAGATGTCCCTGCCAAGGCCATGTCGGAAGGCCTCGCGGCACGGCTCAACAAGAAAGTGGTCGTGGTCGCGGGCATCCATTGGGACAACGCCCTACCCGAGGAAATAGGGATGATCTCGGAGGCTTGCGGAGCCCTCCTGGAACGCATAGCGAGCAAGCTCTCGAGCTAGGCTTTTGCGCTCGCTTTTTGCCCTCCCCTCGCCCCCCTGTTTCCCCCCAGTGTAGTGTCAAGCGGCCATCGTCGCACGAGCGAGAGACTTGTCCGCCTGAAAGACGGCACTGGCTTAAAGATAACACCACCGTCCGCCTACGAAGGCTATTCCTTCCGAAACGCTTGCGCCTACGCGCTGACCCGTTTACACTGAAAGACTCGCTCGCGCACCGATTGCGTACCCACCCGCGGCCTATTCCCTTCGGGATCATCCCTTTCTGATCACGAAGACTTATCTTCT
>CAYZAF010000547.1:0-5865 GCA_964476435.1 uncultured Syntrophaceae bacterium | reverse complement strand
TATGTGCTTCAGGCCCCCATCAATCGGAAAGAAAGAGATAAAGTGCCCTAAATGTGGAGCGATCAATCCACCGAACGCAACTAAGTGCGTGGCCTGTGGCGCAGAAGAGACCCCCGCGCCTCAGGGCGCACCGTCCGGACGGGTGGCGCCTCCGTTGCCCAAGCCCCCGCCGCCTCGGCCGACGCCCAAGGTCCCACCGGCACCGCCAGGACCGCCGAAAAAACCGGATGAAGAGAAATGAGATGAGAAAAGGGGGCAACACATTGACGTTTCTCGGTACGGCTGCCTCGGTAGGGGTTCCTGCCTTCTTCTGTGGCTGTCAGCCGTGCCTTGAGGCCGTCAGGGAGCCCCGGTTCCAGCGCAGCCGTTCGGCTGTTCTTATTAGTGGAAGGAAGAACGTTCTTGTAGACGCGCCTCCGGAACTGCGCCGCCAACTGTTGGCGGCAAAGGCAAGACGAGTCGACGCCTTTGTGTTGACCCACGCCCACTATGATCACTCAGGCGGCCTGGGCGATCTCGAGTTTCCCGTTCGGCTGGAGGGTCTCGATCCTATCCCATCTTACATGTCTTTGGAGAGCGAGAACTGGATGAGACTTGCTTTCCCTTTTATGGCGGATTGTCTCCATCTCAACTTAATGGAGATCGGGCGCAGTTTTGTCATCGACGACGTTACCTACACTCCTCTGGAGGTAGCCCATTCTTCAGGCACCTTTGGGTTGCTGATGACCACCGGATGTGACAGAACAGCCTATATCCCCGATACGGGGCCCTTGCCGGCGTCCACGTGGGAAGCACTCCACGACGTCGACACCCTCATCTTGGGGGCAACCTTCTGGGGAAGGAATCCCATGCCGGAAGATCATCTTTCGGTGGATGAGGCTATAGGTATCGCGAGGGAAATCAGACCGAAGAATCTCTATTTGACCCATTTGTCCATGCACTTTGATACTCCGGTCACAAACCATGAACTGGAATCCTACCTGGAATCTTTCGGTCCTTCCTTTCACGTTGCTTACGATGGACTCACTATTGCTATCTGAATTGGAGGCGGCGGTTGAGCCATAAAGAGGATTTGAAACGCGAAGCGACTGGGGTGAAAAAGTCCTGTTGTTTTTTCTGCCATCAGAACTGCGGAGTGCTTGCCTACGTGAAAGAAGACAGGGTACTCGCTATCGAGGGGGATCCACATCACCCTACGAGCCAGGGCGGATTGTGTGCGCGAGGCAACATTGCCCTTCAGCATCTCAACCATCCGGCACGAATCAACGCTCCTCTGAAAAGGGTCGGCGAACGGGGCACCGGAAAATGGGAGCGCATCCCCTGGGATCAGGCAATCGATGAGATCGCCTCGAAACTTACCGCGCTCAAAGAGGAGTTCGGCCCTGAAACCGTTGCAACTGCGGGAGGCACGCTGCGCACTGATGATTGGGCTCGCCGGCGCTTCATGAACCTCTTCGGCAGCCCTAACGGCTTCCACAATGCCCATCTCTGCTGGATACCAACCTTCATGATCGAAACGGCCATCTATGGGTGGTGTCCCTTCGAGATAGATTTGCCCAACAGCCGCTGTCTGGTCCTTTGGGGTCACAACCCCGGTGCTTCAGGAATGCCGGAGATGAGGGGCATCATCGACCTGAAACAGAACGGACTCAAGGTGATCGTCGTCGATCCCCGCTTTACCGAGACCGCCTCCAAGGCCGATCTCTGGCTGCCCTTACGCCCCGGGTCAGACGCGGCTTTGGCCTTGGCCTGGTTGAACGTGATCATCTGGGAGGGCCTCTATGATCAGACATTCATCGAGAACTGCTGCATAGGATTTGACGGACTGGCCCAGCATGTCAAGCAGTATACGCCCGAGTGGGCCGTACCTCTCACCTGGCTCGACCCGGAATTGATCCGAAAAGGCGCACGCATGTACGCCAATAATAAGCCGGGCAACATCCAGTGGGGGGCCTCGGTGGACCAATCCGGAAAAGCGGCAGGAGCCGGGATTCATGCTCGGGCCCTGCTGAGGGCAGTCACCGGCAATCTGGACGCACCCGGCAGCGACCTCTTGAGCGGCCCTAGCCCCGATTTCGTTACCGACGAAGAGATGGAGGCGAACGAGTGGCTCCCTGAAGAACAGAAGGCGAAACAGATAGGCTCTGACCGGTATAGGCTGACCACGTGGCCCGGTTACGGTCGAATAGCGGAGATCACTAAGGAAGTTTGGGGAAAGGCCCCCACCGCGGAATGGATGTGTGAGGCCCACCCCCCTTCAGTGTTCCGTGCCATATTGACGGGTAAGCCGTACCCCATCAACGCGTTGATTACGCTGGCGACCAATCCCATCAATTCTTACGGCAACAGTAGATTTGTGATTGAAGCGCTGCGCAAAGTATTGTTTTCCGTCACTCAAGAGTACTGGATGACCCCTTCCGCGATGTTGGCCGATTACGTGCTTCCTGCTGCAGGCGCCCTTGAACGGCCGATCATTACCTCTACCTATGGTTGTTCCGACACTATGATCGCCTCGCAAAGGGCCATACCGCCTATGTTCGAAAGGCGCACCAATTACGAATTCTGGCGGCACCTTGGATGCCGAATGGGGCAGGAAGATATGTGGCCGTGGGAGAATCTCGAAGAGGCCTACTATTACAGGATCTATCCCCTCGGCTATGATGTAAGCAGCTACGATGACTTCGTCGAGCGGTATCGTTTTCATTTTCCTGAAAGGGAGTACTACAAATACGGCCGTATCGGCTTTGCAACTCCCTCTCGCCGCGTCGAGCTGGTCTCGAGCGTTTTGCAGGAGTTGGGATATCCGGGGATGCCGACCTACGTGGGTCCTGCCGAGAACGAGATTGACAACCCCGAGCTGGCGCAGCAATACCCCCTCGTGCTGACGGCTGGAAGCGGGTTCATGCCATTCCACCACTCCGAACATTTTCAGATCAAGGAGCTGCGGTATCTCAAGCATGAACCATACGCAGACATCAATCCCCTAACCGCCAAGGAGCTGGGGATCTCCATGGGGGACTGGGTGTGGATCGAGACCAAGCGGGGAAGAATCAAGCAAAGGGCGAATCTCACCCAGGCGGTGCACCCGAAGGTGGTCGTCACACAGCGCGGCTGGTGGTATCCCGAGCGGATGGCTGCCGAGCCCGAACTGGGAGGCTGTCTGGAATCGAATACCAATGTGCTGACGGATGTTTCCGACGAAGCCTGTGATCCCATAGGAGGAAGCTGGGCCAATCGAGGCCTCTTGTGCCGAGTCTACAAGGTAGATGGGTCGGAGTCCGGCAGGGAGCGGGCAGTATGACGCGCTACGCAATGATCATGGACACCAGGCGATGCATAGGGTGCCACTCCTGTACGGTGGCCTGTAAAGTCAACAACGAACTGCCAGTGGATATGATCTATAACCCAGTGTATACAGAGGGTCCGAATGGGGTTTTCCCCAATCTCCACATGACCTTCTATCCTCTCATCTGCATGCATTGCGAGAATCCCCCTTGCGTCGGCTGTTGTCCGACCGGCGCGTCGCAGCAGAGCGACGATGGCATCGTCTGGGTGGACTCGCGGAAATGCATCGGCTGCAAAGCGTGCATTCAGGCATGTCCTTATCGTGCACGCCAATCAAATAGAAAGACAGGGACCGTGCAGAAGTGCGATTTCTGCAAAGACCGGGTGCGGGAGGGATTGGAGCCTTTCTGCGTTGAAACGTGCCATCAGCGGGCCCGGGTTTTCGGCGATCTGGCAGATCCGAAAGATGCGGCTCTGGCACTCCTCAATTGCACACATTCCGTTCAACTTTTGCCTGAACTGAATACAAATCCGCAAGTCTACTACATTATCTCGGCAGGGGACGAGGGATGAGAGAAAGACACAACTGGGGTTGGCCCATCGCATGTTACCTTTTTCTCGGCGGTCTGGGGGGCGGAATGATTATCGTTTCCGGCCTGGCCGATCTCATTCTGATGAAAGGGGAGCTGTTCTGCCTAGGCGGTCTCGTCGGGGGAATCGCCATTGCAGTGGGTAGCAGCCTACTCGTTTTCGAACTGGGACGTCCATTGCAATTCTGGCGCGTCTTCTCGACCCAGAGGGCAATCATGACCATCGGCGCCTGGATGCTCTCTTTGGCCATCTTTACGAGCCTTGCCTATTTTTCTTTTTGGCCTGGCTTTTCTCCTTGGCGGGACTTCACGACCCTTCGCCATCTATTCGCAGGAGCAAATGCAGTCCTTGGTTTCGTCGTTTGCCTCTATACAGGAATCCTCCTCGGGAGCCTGAGGGCCCGCACCTTCTGGAACACCCCGATTCTTCCAATTCTCTTTCTTGTCTCCGCGTTGTCGACTGGCATCGCGGCCCAGTCCCTCCTGTCGGGGATGTGGCCAGGAGGACTAACCCATGATCGAGTGGTCGGATTGCAAGCCCTCGATCTTGTCCTCGTCGTCTTTGAGGTAACGATTCTTTTCATCTACGTTCTTATGATGCGTTTCTCCTCCACCTCTTTGGCAGCCCGTGTCGCCCAAAGGTGGCTAACCGGCTCAAGGAAATGGGAGTTCTGGGGTCTTGTCACAGTCGGCCTGTTCGCCCCCGTCGTGCTCCATGTGCTCCACTCAGACGCCGTTCCCGGCTTAGCCCAGGCGTTGATCCTCCTCGGTGGTTTGGTCCTTCGCTTCCTGATTGTCTACGCTGACGATCACACGGAACTCCCGGGCGAGGGTGAGTACTATGCGAGGTTGCCGGAGCCGGAGGCGCCTTTCCTGACTGCATGGGAATAAGTATGATGGGGAGAGGCAAGCATTATCAGCACGTGCTCCTTGCTTCCCGAGAATGCACCCGATGCGGCGCCTGTCTGGCCGTATGCCCACTCCTTGCAGATCACGGCCTTCACCCAGGCGAAGTCGCCCTTGCTATAGCCGAAAACAGAGTCGCCCATGAAACGATTATGGCCGTCCAAAGGTGCGATCTATGCGGATTGTGCGGCGTCTATTGCAAGTCAGGGATTGTGCCCTCGGAGGTGATGCTCGGGGCCCGGACCGCTTTACACGAGCGAGAGAGATTGCCGGTAGCGGATTATGAGGTTGCTCTGATCGACAGAGATTGGAACATCTTCAGCCTTTACAGGGACACCTATGGTATTGATTACGCCGATCTGAAGCGTGACGAATACGAAACCCTGTTTCTACCTGGCTGTTCCCTTGCTGCCTTCGCACCGGAGCTGACCCGAGCCGCCCATGGCTGGCTCCTGAGCCAAGGGATAAGGGCGGGCTTCTCGGAGCTTTGCTGCGGTGAGCCGCTGCGCAACATGGGGCTGCAAGACAGGGCCGAACGCTACGCCGATTACCTCTCGAAGATGCTCCATAAAGCGGGCGCGGACAGCATCGTTGCCGCTTGTCCGGGCAGCGTCACCTATTTGACACAATCGCTGTCTGGGACCAGAGTTGTTTCCCTCTATCGGCTGATGAGGGAGGCCGGTGTTCGGATAGCCGTAAAAGACCGCCTTACCGTACACGATTCCTGCCCGGATCGCGGTCCGTACGGCCCGCGCATTGGAAAAGATATGCGGGAAATGCTCGCGGGCAATGATTTTGTCGAGATGGAACACCACGGGAAAGAATCGATCTGTTGCGGTTCGGGAGGTCTGGTGTCTTTGGTCGATCAGCATCTCTTTCTCGGGAGGGCGAGAAGGCGCATGGCGGAGGCCGAAGCGGTGGAGGCGGCACGCGTGGTCACTGCCTGCATGACCTGCGTCTACACACTATCCCAGGTATCGGCGCCCCGCAGAGTGAGCCATTTCCTCGAGCTCCTCTTTGGCATCCCCGTCAACCAGGACGAAATCCTTGATAATCTTTACGCGATGTGGAACGGAGAACAAGG
>CAYZAF010000546.1:0-5248 GCA_964476435.1 uncultured Syntrophaceae bacterium | reverse complement strand
CAAGGCCCTCACCCAGATGACGGCCGAGGAGGTGGTCGCCGAGGTGAAAACGTCAGGGCTCCGCGGCAGGGGCGGGGGCGGGTTCCCCACCGGGACAAAGTGGGAGACCTGCCGGGATGCGCCCGGGGACTTGAGATACGTCATCTGCAACGCCGACGAAGGCGACCCAGGCGCATACATGGACAGGAGTCTGCTCGAGGGCAACCCCCACAGCGTGCTGGAGGGCATGATCATAGGCGCATACGGGATCGGCGCGAACGAGGGATACATCTACGTGAGGAACGAGTATCCCCTCGCCGTCGAGAACGCGAGAAAGGCCATAGAGGAGGCCAAGGAGTGCGGCTTCCTCGGCGAGGACATCTTCTCGACGGGCTTCGAGTTCGACGTAAAGATCGCGAGGGGCGGCGGGGCCTTTATCTGCGGCGAGTCGAGTGCCCTCATGACCTCCCTGGAGGGCAAGCCCGGCCGGCCAAAGGCCAAGTACATCCACACCGTGAAGAAGGGCCTGTGGGAAAGGCCGACGAACCTGAACAATGTGGAGACGTGGGCCAATGTGCCCCTCATCATCAACAACGGCTCCCAATGGTACAGAGCGACCGGGACCGAGGGAAGCAAAGGGACGAAGATATTCTCGCTCGTGGGCAAGATCAACAATACCGGCCTCGTAGAGGTGCCCATGGGAATGCCGCTTCGGGAGATTGTCTACGGCATAGGCGGGGGCGTCCCAGGCGGCAAGAAGCTGAAAGCGGTCCAGACCGGGGGGCCCTCGGGCGGATGCGTCCCCGAGGACTTGATCGACATGCCGGTCGACTTCGACCAACTGACGAAGGCGGGCTCCATGATGGGCTCGGGGGGCATGATCATCATGGACGAGAACACCTGCATGGTGGACGTGGCGAGGTATTTCCTCAACTTCCTCAAGGACGAGTCCTGCGGAAAGTGCCTCCCCTGCAGGGAGGGCATCAAGAGAATGCTCGAGATCCTCAACCGGATCTGCGAGGGCCGAGGCGTCGAGGGAGATGTGGCGCTCCTCGGGGAGATCGCCCAGACCGTGCAGGAAACGTCTCTCTGCGCCCTGGGAGGGTCCGCTCCCAACCCGCTTCTCACCACGCTTAAGTATTTCGGCGATGAGTACGTTGCCCATGTGAGGGACAAGAAATGTCCGGCAGGGATATGCAAGGACCTCATTGCTTACGCCATCAGCGAGGAGAAGTGCAACGGGTGCGGTGCCTGCGCCAAGGCCTGCCCGAGCAAGGCGATCAGGGGGGAGAAAAAGAAGACCCACGTGATCGACCATGATCTCTGCACGAAGTGCGGGATCTGCGCCGAGACATGCAGGAAACAGGCTATTGCTGCGGCCTAGAGCCAAGAACAGAAGACGGATGCGCGGCCTATAGGCCTTCATTCAAGGAGAGCACATGCTGAACATAACGATCAACGGAAAAGAAATGCGCGTGCCGGAGGATCAGACGGTGCTGCAGGCGGCCAGGGTAGCGGGGGCGCAAATACCCACCCTGTGCCATCACGATGCTTTGTCTCCCTATGGTTCGTGCCGTCTGTGCGTCGTAGAGATCGTCAAGAACGGGAGGGGCAGGATCGTCACGTCCTGCAACTACCCTGTGGAAGAGGGCCTCTCGGTGCTCACCGATTCGAAAAAGGTCCTGACCCACAGGAGGATGCTCATGGAGCTCCTCCTGGCGCGCTGTCCCGATGTACCCATAGTCCGCCAGACGGCCAAAAAGATGGGCATTGAAAAGCCGAGGTTCCCCCAAGGCAAGAGCGACTGCATCCTCTGCGGGTTGTGCGTGAGGGTCTGCGAGGAAAGGATCGGGGCCAGCGCCATCAGCTTCGTGAACAGGGGAACGGAGGAAGACGTGTCGGCGCCGTTCAACATCTCTTCCGAGTCTTGCATCGGCTGCGGCGCCTGCGCGAGCATATGTCCCACCGGCGCGATCAACATGGAGACGGTCCAGGGCTTGATGAGGATCACCAGGTTCAATACGGCAAAACAACTCCACCTATGCCCGTCCTGCCGAAAGCCCTATGTCACCGAGCTTCATCTCGGCTGGATCGGAAGCCGTTTAGGGCCGCATGAGCATCTGACGTCCCTCTGCCCCGAGTGCAGAAGGATGGCGAACGCGAGGACAATGCGCCTTGTGCGCGTAAGCGTCGGGCCGGCCGCGGCCATGAGGGCTGCAGCGGCGCCGGGAAATGGGACCTCCGCCGGGCAATAAAGGCGGGGCGCGTTGCGTTTTCCTAAGAAGGCCGGCCGAAAGGGGTGTCCCCTTTTCTCAGGGATCTTCGCCTCGACGGGGAGGACAGATGGGTGACATAAGGCGCATGTTCGACCCTAGGACCGTTGCCTTTTTCGGCGACCCGGACGCAGATGGGACCGACGGGAAGACCTTGCTCGCCAATCTCCTGTCATCAGGAAGACAGAAAGTGTTCTGGGTCGGTCCGGGAAAAGGCCCACACGGGCCATTCGGCCAGACCGCGAAGCTCCGCAAGGCAGGCGTCCCTTTGCGGCGCGAAGGACCATGCCTCACTTGCTGCCGGGATATCGCGGGCATCGGAGAAAAAGTGGACCTCGCCGTCGTGGCAAGCCCTGCCCCGACCATCCCATTGATCGTCGAATCATGCGGGAAAGCGGGAGTCGATGGCATGGTCATCGTCTCGGGAGGCTTCACGGAGGGTAGTGGGGAGAAAGGGAGGATCGAGGAGGAGATCAGACAGATCGGTAAGCGATACGGGGTGCGCATCCTGGGGCCCAACCGCGCGAGCATCGTAAGGCCGGGCAAGGGCCTCAACGCCTCCGTTTTCGCGACTCAGCCCAGTGAGGGGAATATCGCCTTCATTACCCAAAGCCCCTCTTTTGGCTCGGCCGTCCTCGATTGGGCAGCTGCCGCCCACGTGGGCTTCAGCACAGTGGTCTCCCTTGGCTCCACCATCGATGTCGATTTTGGCGACCTCATCGATCTTCTCGGCGAGGACCCTCAAACGCGAAGCATCATGATCTATATGGAATCAATCGGCAACGCGCGCAAGTTCATGAGCGCGGCGAGGGGTTTTGCGAGGAACAAGCCGATCCTCGTGGTGAAGCCGGGCCAGCTCATGGGGGACATGGAGGCTTTTCTTTCCCATAGAGGAGCAACGCCCGGCTACGATGGCGCGTACGACGTGGCGTTCAGGAGGGCCGGCGTCGTTCGGGTCAGGGGGATGTCAGACCTCTTCGGCGCAGCCGAGGTGCTCCTTTCCCGACATCTGCCGGAAGGACCGAGGCTCGCCATCCTGGCGAACGTCGGAGGCGTGGGCGCCTCTGCTACTGACATCCTCGTGGAGCTGGGGGGAACGCTCGCACAGCTCGGAAGGCAGAGCGTCGAGGCCCTGCGGCCGTTCCTCGCCCGGCACTCAGGCAGGGACAACCCTGTGGACCTCTCCGACGACGCGACAATCGACACGTTCATCAGGGCCGTGAGGATCTGCCTTGCCGATGCGCAGACTGACGGGCTCCTCGTGGTCTACGCCCAGAGCAGAGCAGCGCCGCCAACCGAACTTGCCGAGGCCGTCGCGGCAGTCGCGAAAGAGGCCTATAAGCCGCTCCTCGTCACCTGGATGGGGACGGAACAGGTCCGGGAAGGCAGAGAGATCCTGAAACGAAGCATGATACCCACTTACAGGACGCCGGAAGAGGCGGTAAAGACGTATTTCTGCATGTATCAATACAAGAGGAATCTGGAGCTCCTCTATGAGACCCCGGCAGAACTTCCGGTGGATCAGTCTCCGCCCAAAAACAGCCTCAAGGCCCTGATAAAAAGAACCCTCAGGGAGGAGAGGCGCGTGCTCACAGAGGCGGAATCGAAGAACTTTCTCGCGAGCTATGGGATTCCCAGCACTACCCCGTTCATGGCGGGAAGCATCGATTCCGCAGCCGAGTTGGCCGAAAAGCCCGACCACGTGGATTATCGGCTCGTCCTCGGTGCCAAGAAGGACGGTGATTTCGGCCCCGTCATCTTCTTTGGCAGGGGTGGAACGGGCGCAGACCTCTCGAGTGACATCGCCTTTGGCATACCCCCTCTCAACCAGACCCTCGCCAGGCTGCTCATGGAAGGGACGAAGATCTACAAGACCCTCGGAGGCTCCGTGTCGAGGAAAGGGGCCGATCTGGGCGAACTCGAACAGATCATCGTCAGCTTCTCCAACCTCATCGTGGATTTCCCGGAAATAGCGGAGATCTATGTCAACCCCCTCGTCATAGCGGACGGGAAGGCCCGCGCAGTGAATGCAAGGGTCGTCCTTGAGCCGCCCGGGCCGGCCGCTGGGATAGACCATCCCCACGTCGTCATCACGCCCTATCCGACGAGGTACGTGAGCCGGTGGCTCTTATCCGACGGCCTCGAGGTGCTCCTGAGGCCCATAAGGCCGGAGGACGAGCCTCTGGAGCACGAGTTGCTCACCTCCGTGTCGCAGGAGACCATGCGGGCCAGGTTCTTTGCCGTCATCAGGGACATATCCCATGAGATGCTCGTCCGGTACTGCAACATCGACTACGACAGGGAAATGGCCATCGTGGCGGAGCTCAAGGAAAGCGGCCGAAAGAAGCTCATCGGCATCGCGAGGTTGATCTGCAATCGGGAATCGACGTCCGGTGAGTTCGCAGTGCTCGTCCACGATGCGTTTCAGCGAAAGGGGCTCGGCTACAAGCTCGTGGACGTCATTATCGGCATAGCGGAAGAGAAGGGGCTGGAGCGTATTTTCGGCGAGATCCTCTCGGACAACCAAAAGATGCTCGCTGTCTGCGCAAAGCTCGGCTTCACGACCGAGGGGGCTGACCACGAGACAACGAGGGTCAGCTTCGCCCTGCGATAGGGCGTTCCTCCCGACAGGCAAGGGCAGTAGCTCATGGCGCGCCCTTTCCATATCATAGGGTGGGTAGGAGGCCGAAATGCGCCTTCTGGCCTCTTACGTATGGCTTTCCGGAAAGGCAGTGGTATACTGATAGGGTATCATGCGCCTCGGCATCATATCCGCCCTCGTCCTTCTCCTCAATCTCCCCTTCGGCTGCTGGCGGGCCCGGCAGAGGAAGTTCTCCCTCCAGTGGTTCCTCGCTGTCCACCTGCCCGTGCCGCTCGTCATCGCCATGCGCATATTCGGCGGCATCGGCTGGCACGTCGTGACCTATCCCGTGCTCGTGGGCTCCTATTTCGCAGGCCAGCTGATCGGCTCAAGGCTCCTCTGCGGAAGGCCCAGG
>CAYZAF010000545.1:0-2199 GCA_964476435.1 uncultured Syntrophaceae bacterium | reverse complement strand
AGGCTGTCCGGCACGCTTGTGCCCGCCGTCTTTCTCAAGGTGTCGACAAAGCTGTCCGTGGCGGCTAGGCCGATGGGAAGGTCGAGGACCTCGAAAGGCACCTTGCACTTCGTGTCGAGGAGCTTTGCCGCTCCCATTGAGCCTGTTCTGCCGAGGGCAAGGGTAAACATGCTGTCGCCGGCACTTCTGATTTGCTCCACCGTGGCGCCCCCTTTCGGATACATGTGAAACTTCCCGTCGAGAGGGCTGTTCACCACGCCGGAAGTGTCGGGGAACATGACTGCCTTTATCCCCATCTCCCGCACGATGTGCTTGATTTCTCCCATGTCCGAGGGTTCCACGAACCCGGGGATGATGTTGATCTGATCGATCGCCCGGCCCGTGCGCTCGGAGAAGTAGTGGACCATGCTCTGGGTCATGGCGGAGAACCCGGTGACGTGCGATCCCTTGAAACTCGGCGTGTTCGCGTGAATGACCCTCTTACCTTTGGGGATCTTCCCTTCCGCCTGAGCCTTGTTGATGATCTGGGGAAGGTCGTCGCCGATCACTTCCGAAAGGCATGTCGTGTGGATCGCAATGACATCGGGTGAGTAAATGGTGAAGATGTTGTTGATCGCCTCCACCAGGTTGGCCTGTCCCCCGAAGACCGAGGCGCCTTCGGTGAAGGAGCTGGTGGTCGCCATGATCGGGTCCTTGTAGTGGCGGGTGAGCGCGCTCCGGTGATAGGCGCAGCACCCTTGAGAGCCATGACTGTGAGGAAGGCAGCCGTGAAGGCCCAAGGCCGCGTACATGGCTCCCACGGGCTGACAGGTCTTAGCCGGATTGACCGTGAGGGCCTGGCGCTCGGCGATTTCTTCAGGCGTATGTCTCAGCAGCATGGCTTATCCTCCCTTCTCATTCGATTGCCTACCTGTTCCACACGTAGCTTCCCGCAAGCTCCGGGTTCTTTTCCCACGGCGCTTTGACGTATTTGAAGATTCTCGAGTTGACGAGTCGGTCGATCTCCCGGTAGAAGTTGATAGCTCCCCTGAAGCCTGCGTAAGGGCCGCTGTAGTCGTAGCTGTGCAGCTGCTTGAGGGGCACGCCGCTCTTCTGGATCACGTATTTCTCCTTTATGCCGGCGCAGAATACGTCCGGCTTGTATCTCTCCATGAGTACCTCGGCCTCGTGGTGGTTGAGGTCGTCGATGATGAGCGCGTTGTCCAACATGTCGGGCATCATTCCCTCATAATCGCCCAGACGGAGACCCTTCTCCTGCAGGCCTGCGACTGCCGCTTCGTCTCTGCGCGGGCTGTACCGGGCAGGATCGGCCTCCACGGTCAGCTCTTCGATATTGCGCGTGTCAGCGTCGACCGTGATGTTGGGAAGCACCTTTCTCCCCTCGTAATCATCCCTGTGACCGAACTCGTACCCGGCTGACATGGTGGTCATCCCTATTTCTTTGAAAAGCTCCTGGTAATGGTGCGCCCTCGACCCGCCGACGAAGAGCATCGCCGTCTTCCCCTCGCACCGCGCGCGCACTTCCTGCCGGACCCGCTCCACTTCGGCCATCTCTTCCGCTATCACCTTTTCCACCCGCTCGATCAGCTTCTCGTCCCTGAAGTAGGCTGCTATCTTTCGAAGTGATTTTGCGCATGCCTGGGCGCCGATGAAGTTGATCTTGAACCAGGGTATCCCGTACCGTTTTTCCATCATGTCCGCCATATAGTTGATGGACCGGTGGCACATGACCACGTTGAGGTCTGCGGTGTGGGCGCTCGCAAATTCTTCGTATTCGGAGTTGCCGCTGAAGGTCGAGTGGAGCGTCATGCCGCAGGCGTCTATGATACGCTCTATCTCGAAGGCATCGCCGCCGATGTTGTATTCGCCGAGGATGTTGAAGCGGAATTCGCCCTCCTTGGGCTTCTCCAACTGGCCGACAACATCGGAAAAGACCTTGTTGTTCGCAATGTGATGGCCCGCCGACTGGCTCACACCCTTGTAGCCTTCACAACTGAAGGCAAATATGTTGATGTCGGGATACTTCTCCTCCATCTCCCGGGCGGCCGAGTGGATGTCGTCGCCGATGAGCCCCACCGGGCACGTGGCGAATATGCCGATCGCCTTGGGGTGGAAAAGCTCCACCGCCTCGTCGATCGCTTGCTTCAGCTTCTTCTCGCCCCCGAAGATGATCTCCTCTTCCTGCATATCCGTGGACAT
>CAYZAF010000544.1:0-1894 GCA_964476435.1 uncultured Syntrophaceae bacterium | reverse complement strand
GGAAGATAATACCTCAGCATGAAGTCGCTGGGGTCCTCCAAGAAGGCGTCGTATTCGTTGGCCTTCATGTATTCCCCTTCGACGAATTGGTGGGCCTGGTCGACGGGAAGGCCGTGCCCCGGCCAGAGCACGTCCTTGCTGTCGTAGGCCTCGAGAATAGGGCCGGTCATGAAGAAGATAGGGCCTTCAAATCCGTCGGGCTGAAGGTCGGTGACGGTCTTGATGACCGAGTCCTCGGCCTTCTGCCCGTCGTACATCACCTCTTCACACGTATAGCCAGCGTATTTCGCATAGAAGAACTCCCACATGGGCATGAAGGGTATTCTATCTGGCTTTTTCAGCAAGATCGCGTCGGCGATGCGTCTCGTCCTTTCTTTGTACGAGCGCTCAACATCCTTGGTGGGAAAGGGAATCGGCGGATTGCACCATGCTTCCAAGTTCTCCTGGACTTTCGTTGTCGTTTCCATAGTATCTCCTTTCCGGTTGTTGGCTCTTAGCGGCTCGACGCCACGACTTTTTCGGCAAAGGTTACGGCAGCCACTGCGTCGACTCCGTAAGCGTCGGCGCCTGCATACTTTCTTATGTCTTCGTTCATATTTCCCCCTCCGATGATGATCTTCACCTTGTCCCTGAGGCCCGCGTTCTCTATGGCCTCGACTGTCGCCTTCATCGCATCGAAGGCGAGGGTCAGAAAGCCGCTGAGGGCAACGACCGGCGCATTCGTTTCCCGTATCTTCTCGACGAATTTCTCCGGCGGGACATCGATCCCGATGTCATATACCTCGAACCCGTTGAGGTCGAGCATGAAGGCGACGATGTTCTTCCCGATGTCATGGATATCCCCTTTTACCGTGCCGAGAACAACCTTCCCCGCTTTCCTGCCCGCGGCCTCTTTGGTCATCCGCGGCTTCACCATTTCAGAGATGGCCTGCAGTATCTCGCCGGAATAGATGAGGTCCGGAATAAAATAGGTGCCCTCCTCGAATCGCTTACCCACAATCCCCATGGCTCTTCTTGCATCATCGAGGATGAGGAGCGGATCTTCCCCCGCGTCAAGCCTCTTCCGCACGATCTCCAACGCTTCTCCCTCCTTCAACTCCGATAGTGCGTAGACCAGGTCTGCTGCCATGGATAATCCTCCTTTTTTCCGTTGTTACTTCGATGTTTGTGCTCCGCTCGTTAGGGGCCGGGACCAACGAGCCCCGATTTGTCTCGCGATCTCTACGAATCCCTGGGGCGCAAGCAGCATGATGCCAACCAGAATGGCACCCTGGATGAGCATGCTGAAGCCGGCGTATCTGGCCAGCAGGAAGTCGAGGAAGACAACGACCACCGTTCCGATGATCGGCCCTGCCTCGGTGCTGATACCGCCAATCACGGTTGCGAGTATGGGGATCATGGTCCATTGGATGCTAAAAGCGCCTCCGGGCTCAATGTATCCCTGATAGAGATAGAAAACCGCGCCGGCGATCCCCGTGACGAAGGCGGCGATGACAAAGGAGTAGAGCTTCAGTCTGAAGACATTCAATCCGGAGCTGGCGGCGCTCCTGTCGTTATCGCGGATCGCCGCAAGCCCCAGGCCCAGTTTCGAGCACAGGATGAACCGCATGAGGAAAAGGGAGCCGATCCCCACGACCCATGCAATCCAATAGTAGTGGACCACCGTGACCCCCTTCATGCCCCGCAGCATGTATCCCGCGCCCCCGCCGGCCAGCTTCCCTCCCACCGGCCTCCACAGGAGAAAGAGGATCCGCAGGGCCTCAGGCACGACGAGGGTCCCGATGGCGAAATAAATACCCCTCAGCCTGAAGACGGGTATCGATATGAGCACGGCGAACGCGCCGGCCACCACACCTCCCGCCGCGATGGCGAGATGAAAGGGTACGCCGATCCA
>CAYZAF010000543.1:0-3180 GCA_964476435.1 uncultured Syntrophaceae bacterium | reverse complement strand
CTCCAAGATACTTGCTCAGGTTCGACACTTCGAGAAGCACTTGCTCCTCTTTCAATTCAGGCGCGATCAATCCCAAGCGAGGACCCAGCGGCCCCTGATCTGTCGCTTGACCATCTTGTCAGCCACATCGTTGATGTCCTCGAGCTTGAACTTGCCCGTGACGAGCTTGTCGAGCTTCAGGTCGTGGGTCATGGCCATGTGGGTCAGCCTCGGGATATCGACGTCAGTGGAGATCATACCGTAAAGGTTCCCTAGTATTGACTTGTTGCCGAAGGGGAGCACCTGGAGCGGGAGGTTCGTGGTCTGGTCGGCTGGCGTAATGCCAGGAAGGACGAGCTTTCCAGACGGCCTGATGGACCAGTAAGCCTGAATGATGGCGCCAGGATCGCCGATCGCCTCGAAGGCGACATCCGCCCCTCCCCCCGTTATCTCCTGGATCTTGGGCACGGGGTCTTCTTTGGAATTGCAGATGAAGTGCGTGGCGCCGAAGTCTTTTGCCAGGTCTTCCTTGCTCTCCTCCAGGTCCACGGCAATGACGGGATAGGCGTGGCGCAGGACGCAGGCGCGGAGGATATTGAGCCCCACCCCGCCGAGCCCGTAGACGACAGCCCTATCACCCGGCTGGACCTTGGCGCTGTTCGTCACGCATCCCCAGCCAGTGGGAATGCAGCACCCCATGAGGCAAGCCCACTCCAGGGGGAACTCCTTGGGGAGCGGGATGAGGCCGCCCTCGGGAACCACGGAATAGTTGGAAAAGCCCGACACGAAGTTGCCGTGGCGCACCATGTTGCCTTTTCTGTCCCGGATTCTCGAGGTTCCATCGAGGAGCATGCCGTCCACGAAGGCTCCGAAGTTGCCGCTGCAGATATTTCCCATACCCCTCCGGCATTCGGGGCACGTACCGCAGGGGATCATCCATGTGCCCACCACGTGGTCTCCCTTCTTGATCTTCGTGCAGCCGGGACCCACCTCCTCTACGACGCCCGCGCATTCATGGCCTGCCACAAAGGGGAGAGCCATGTATATCTCGCCAAGGAGGTTATGCAGGTCCGAGTGGCAGTAGCCCGTATAGACATAGCGGACAAGGGCCTCTTTCTCCTTTGGCGCGTCAAGCTCCAGCTCTTCTATGCTGTACGGTTTGTTCGTTTCCCTCAAGACTGCTCCTTTGATTTTCACGACACACCTCCTCTATAGTTTCTTGTGTTGTCTCGGATGCTCCTTCCGATTCAACGAAATTACCCGGTGTCAGACTTCCAACGGGAGAGCTTCTCGTCCGTTGCCTTCCTAAGTCCATATCACAAATACTTGAAAAATAAATGATACTTAAGTGGGTCAATAATGGTACATCAGTTGTACCATAAAAGAGACCGGATTAATTGAGGAGCATCAGGTAGGCTTTAAGGCTTACCTTCTGTTTGTTCAATCCAAGCTTGTTTCTGATGCTCTGCCTGTGCCGGTTGACGGCATTGGCCGATACCCCCGATACCCCCGCGATCTCCTTGATTGTCTTGCCGTCCCTGATGAGGTTTGCCACGAGTATCTCGGACCTGGTGAATTGGGAATAGGCAGAGGCCATTTTCTGAACGAACGGGGAGACGATGTGCGTCAGATTCGTCTCCAGGATGTTCAGGCAGGTCTTCTGCTCATCGTCCAGTCTCTTCTCTTTGAGCCTCTCCACATAAGGGAGGACGAGCTTCCTCACGTTGTTCATGATCCTGGCCTCCATCTCGTCCTTGTCCTTTTCCCGCTGGCGAAGGAGCACCCTCAAGGCAGCGTTCACCTCTTCGAGGCTGAGAGATTTGGCCTTCAACTCGTCTTCCGCCTTTTTCTTGCCGCTGATATCCCGCACGTTGGCGAGAATGAAATCTCCCTGGGGCAGAGCCAGCTTCGTGAGAAAGACCTCCACATCGAATAGGGAGGCGTCTTTCGGCCGCCTGGCCTTCCATCCGAAGAACTGGTTCTCGCCGGACAGTACCCTCTTCCACCGGACCCACACCTCGTCTATGGGGTTGTCGCGGGCCGAATAATCCTCGATAATGGAGAGCTTGAGGGCCTCTTTGCGGCCGACCCCGTACATTTCGAGCATCTTGTCGTTCACGTCGATCACTTTCCCGTCGAGGTCGTGGATGATGATGGCATCGTAGACGCTGTTGAAGACCGTGCGCAGGTATTCCCTGGTCACCCGCAATTCCCTCATACCCTCTTTTTGCTTGGTGATATCGCGCACATTCGCAAGAACCACGTCTCCATACGGAAGATGCAGCTTGGTGAGAAAGACCTCCACATCGAATACGGAGGCGTCTTTCGGCCGCCTGGCCTTCCATTCGAAGAATTGGTGCTCGCCGGAGAGTACCCTCTTCCAGAGCAAGGGCAGCGCATCGACGGGATTATCGGCGGCCGAATAATCACGCACGATGAGGGAGCCGATCGCCTGCTGCCGGCTAACCCCGTACATTTCGAGCATCTTGTCGTTCACGTCGATCACTTTCCCGTCGAGGTCATGGATGATGATGGCATCGTAGACGCTGTTGAAAACCGTGCGCAGGTAATCCTTCGTTGCGTGGAGCTCCTCCTCCACCTGTTTGCGCTTCGATACGTCCCGAACGATTGAGAGCACGAAGCGCTGCCCGTCTATGGAAGCGAGCTTGAGATTCACCTCCACCCAGAACAGCTTTCCTGCCCTGTCTTTCGCCTGCCACTCGAAGAGCTGAGGGCCTTCTGCAACGGCTTTCCTGATCCAGCGGAGCCCATCCTCGTGGCTGTAGGGTGGAAAGCCGCCGCTTCTCCCGCCGATGCCGAGGTTTGTCACTTCATCCGGGGGATAGCCGTACATCTCGCACATCCTTGGATTGGCAGCGAGGATGGCGCCGGTTTCCACATCATAGACCGCGATGGCATCGTTCGCGGCATCGAAAATGGCTTTGTAGGTCCTTTCCGAATCCATGATAAGGTTAAGACATTATACCCGCCTCCGGACGGGCGAATCTACAGCAAAAAACAGGCAGGTCTCTTTCGTAGGAAAGGCAAGCCCTGGAGCCTTCATGGAGGCCAGCCTATAGGGCGGGCAGGGAGGCAAGGCATACCTATTGCATGTCGTGTTGCCGTCATGTTCCTTCTGAAGATACAATGGGAACTCCTAGGCCTGAAAGCCCCTGCTTTCTCGTGGATAGTCTCGATTTG
>CAYZAF010000542.1:0-6962 GCA_964476435.1 uncultured Syntrophaceae bacterium | reverse complement strand
TGGAATGCTGATTTCGGGCAGGGCCTGGAAATTCGGCGACAATATCTCGACCGATCATATCATCCCTGGAAGGTTCTTCCATTTGAGGTCGGATCTGGACGAGCTGGCCAAGCACGTCTTTGAGGACATAGCGCCCGATTTCTACCGGAAGGTGCACAAGGGCGACATCCTCGTAGGGGGCCGCAATTTCGGCCTGGGCTCGAGCAGGGAGCATGCCCCGCTCGTCATCAAGCTTGCAGGGATAGACGCGGTGGTTGCCGGGTCATTCGCGCGGATTTTCTATAGGAACGCCATAAACGTTGGGCTCGCCGCAATCATCTGCGATGTCGAAGGGATCGATGAGGGGGACGAGGTGGAATTGCACATCGAAGAGGGTCTCCTCGTGGACCGGACCAAAGGCGCGCAAAAACACTTCAATCCCCTGTCTCCCATGATGAGCGCTATTCTGGCTGAAGGGGGGCTTGTCCCGTATATCAAGAAGCACAAAGAACTGAGGGTAGGGGATGATACTCCCCGGAAATGAGGATGGTATGATAGAAGATATCAAGAGCCGCATGGATACGCTCACTAGCCGGATGCAGACACTGAGGGGGTATCTTTGACGTAGGTGCCCTCGAAGAACGGATCGGCCAGTACGACCAGACCCTATCGCAAAGAGACTTCTGGGAAGACCAGGAGAAGGCACAGAGGCTCCTCAAGGAAAGGGCGCGCCTGCAGGACGAGGTAGAGCGGTGGCGCGTGAAGGAGAAGGAGCTGGAGGAGATCCTTATCTTAAGCGACATCGCCCGGGAGGGAGAGGACCAGGAGGACTTGGACGAGTTGGGTCGTCGGGTTGAGGCCCTCGACAAGGCGCTCGACGCCTACGAGATAGAGCGCATGCTCGGGGAGGAGAACGATAAGGAAAACGCCATCGTTTACATAAATGCTGGCGCCGGCGGCACGGAGGCGCAAGACTGGGCGGAGATGCTCCTCCGCATGTATCTGAAGTGGGCGGAGAAGAAAGGATTCGAAACTGAGGTGGTGGACCTCCTGCCCGGCGACGAGGCCGGGGTAAAGAACGTCACGTTTCTCCTCAAAGGGGCCTATGCCTACGGCTATATGAAGTGTGAGAGCGGCATACACCGGCTCGTGCGTATCTCCCCTTTTGACGCGAATGCGAGGAGGCACACCTCCTTCGCCTCGGTCTACTCGTACCCCGAGGTGCCCGAGGGCATCCAGGTGGACATCCAGGAAGAGGATCTGAGGATCGACACCTTCAGGTCGAGCGGCCCCGGCGGACAACACGTGAACAGAACCGAGTCTGCCATCCGCATTACCCACCTGCCCACGGGCATCGTTGTCCAGTGTCAGAACGAGCGCTCGCAGCACAAGAACAAGGCCATCGCCATGGCGATCCTCAAGTCGAGACTCTACGAGCTGGAGAAGAGAAAACAGGAGGAGAAGCTCTCTGCCCTCAATAAGGAGAAGAAGGAGATCGCGTGGGGAAGCCAGATCCGGTCGTATACCCTGCATCCCTACAAGCTGATCAAGGACCACCGCACAAAACACGAGGAGCCACGTGCTGAAAGCGTGCTCGACGGCGACCTTGACCCCTTTGTCAAGGCCTGCCTTTTGTACTTGACTTTTGAGAAGAAAAAAGATTAAGTATTGAATATGGAAGAGGTATTTGGTGACAACAGACTTGGCGAATTGGAGGAGAAGATCGATTTTCTCCTCAAGATATATAGAGAGGTAAGGGGGGAGAAGGAGGGCCTATCCGGCAAGATCGCATCTTTAGAAGCGGAGAACCGGGAGCTGAAGGCACAGGTGGCGCGCGCGGATGCCGAGAAGGGCACGATCATGGAAAAGGTGAAGGGTATTCTGGACAAGATCGAGAAGATAGAAGTGTAAGTTGGGTAAGGTTGAAGTCACCATCATCAATAAGCTGTTTACGTTTGTGGGGGAGGACGAGGAGAGGATCAGAGCGGTTGCCCAGCTCGTCGATGACGAAATAAAAGAAGTGGTCAAAGAGCAGGGCATCGTGAACACATTCAACGCGGTCGTCATGGCGATGATGAAGATTGCCAACGACTACGTGAGCATGAAGGAGAGGTTCGAAAAAGTCGACGACAAGACACTGAGACTTTTGAGAAAAGTGAGAGATGTTGAGATTCCCTGCGGTGTGCGTGATAAATGGTAAACTTAGAACCAACACCTCTTTGCGGGGGGCTTTACTATGTTGCGGAGTGCAAGCTCGTCATTGAACGAGACGCTTAAAGCAACAAAAAGGCGCCCACGTGCCTTGAGAGGTTCGAGATTTATTGTTTACACGGCATCGTGGGGTCTCTTTCTAAAAGGGGTAGTGCAGAGGAAACAGTGTTCATCATAAATAGTTTCTTGATTTTTCGGAGGTTCAGACTCCGTTTGTCTCGCGTAGCTTGAGAAATCGGTTCTCCTCGAACTACCCCCAGGTTTCTTGAAGGGGGGACCTTGAACATAATACTTTACATAGCAATCTGCATCGCAGGGATCGCAGTGGGGTACCTATTGGCGAGGTACCTCTGGACGAAGCGGCTCGGCGAGTATCAGACGATCGGGAAGAAGATACTCGACGACGCCAAGAAAGAGGCCGATGTCGTCAAGAAGGAGGCCTCGATCCAGGCCAAGGATATAGTGATCCAGGCGCGAAACGAGCTGGAACAGGAAGTGCGGAACAAGAAGAACGAGTTTCAGAATATCGAGAAGCGCATCTCCCAGAAAGAGTCGAACCTCGACAAAAAGACGGACGTGCTCGACAAGAAGGAAGACGAGCTGTCGAAGAGGGAGAGGCAGATAGGCAGCAGGGAAGGCCAGCTCGACGGCAAGATCGCGGAGTACGACCGCATCCTGAGGGAGGAAAGGGAAAGGCTCGAGAAGATCTCCGGGGTGACTGCCGAAGAAGCAAAAAGGATGCTCCTGCAGGCCATGGAGGATGAGGCCAGGTACGAGGGCACGAAGACCGCGAGAAAGATAGAAGAAGAGGCGAGGGAAAGGGCGGACAAAAAGGCAAAAGAGATCCTCGCCCTGTCGATTCAGCGCTACGCGGGCGAATATGTGGCAGAGGATGCTGTCTCCGTGGTATCCCTTCCCAATGAAGAGATGAAGGGCCGCATCATCGGCAGGGAGGGGCGGAACATCAGGGCCCTGGAGGGCGCAACCGGGGTTGATATCATTATCGATGACACGCCCGAGGCTGTCATCCTTTCCTGCTTCAATCCTATCAGGAGGGAGGTGGCGAGGATTGCCATAGAGCGGCTGATCAGCGACGGGAGGATCCACCCCGCGAGGATAGAAGAGATCGTCTCGAAGGTAGCTGAGGAGTTGGAGGAAAAGCTGAAGTCGGCGGGAGAGCAGGCGGTTTTCGACGCAGGCGTCCACAATATCCACCCCGAGGTGGTCAGGCTCCTGGGGAGGCTGAAATTCAGAAGCAGCTATTCTCAGAACGTCTATCAGCATTCCCTCGAGGTCTCCTTTATCTGCGGCATCATCGCATCCGAGCTTAAGCTCAATATTCAAGAAGCAAAGAGGGCGGGACTCCTCCACGACATAGGCAAGGCCGTGGACCACGAGGTGGAAGGGTCCCACTCGGCGATAGGTGCGGACCTGGCCAAGAAATACGGAGAGGCCGAAGAGATCATCCACGCTATCCTCGCACACCATGAGGAGGTCCCGGTCTCCAACCTGCTCGACGTGATCGTCCAGGCTGCTGACGCCCTGTCAGGGGCGCGCCCGGGTGCCCGCAGGGAGATGCTCGAAACCTACATCAAGAGGCTGGAGGAGCTTGAGCGCATTGCCTCGAGCTTCTCGGGCGTCGAGAAATCGTACGCCATTCAGGCGGGCAGGGAGATCAGGATAGTGGTGAGCAGCGAGAAGATGAACGATGACGCCATCTACCTCCTTTCAAAGGATATTGCGAAGAAGGTGGAGACCGAACTCTCCTACCCGGGGCAGATCAAGGTCGTGGTGATCAGGGAAACGCGAGCCGTAGAATATGCCCGATGACCTTATCACCGTCCTCTTCCTCGGGGATGTCATCGGCAAACCCGGTCGGCAGGCAGCAGCGGAATACCTCCAGGAAACGCGGGCCGATTTCAAGTTGATCAACGGAGAGAACATGGCGGGCGGCCTTGGTATCACGCCGACGGTCGCCATCGAGATGCTCGAGGCGGGCGCCGACGCCATCACGACCGGAAACCACGTGTGGAAGAAGAAGGAGATCATCCCCTATCTCATGGCGGAGCAGAGGGTGATCCGGCCTTTGAACTACCCGCCGGGCACCCCTGGGTTCGGCGCCACGGTGCTCAAGAGGAACGGCAAGACGATCTGCGTTGCCAACATCGAGGGTCGGACCTTCATGGCCTCCCTCGACTGTCCTTTTCGCGCCATGGAAGAGTTCCTCTCGACCAGGACGGATGATACCCCGGTAGTCGTGGACTTCCACGCCGAAGCCACGTCCGAGAAGATCGCCATGGGCTGGTTTCTCGACGGGAGGGTCTCGTGCATTCTTGGGACGCACACCCACGTGCAGACCGCTGATGAAACCATCCTGCCCAAAGGTACGGGATACATTACCGATATGGGGATGACGGGCCCGACTGATTCTGTGATCGGCATGGACAAGGAAGCGGTGATCGAGAGGTTTCTCACGCAGCTGCCACAGAAGTACGAGGTGGCAAAGGGCGGCATCCAGGTGCAGGGCGTCATGATCACCATCGACGCCCGCAGCAAGCATTGCGTCGCCATCAAGAGAATACGGGAGAAGGTAACATAGAGATGGATATGGACAGGAAGATGGAGATCGTCGAGCGAGGGGCCGTAGATCTGATCAGCGTCGACGAGATGAGGAAGAAACTGGCAAGAGCGGAGGCGGAAAAGAGGCCGCTCCGCATAAAGCTGGGCATGGATCCTACGGCGCCAGATCTGCACCTGGGCCACACTGTCGTGCTCCAAAAGCTCAAGCAGTTCCAGGAGCTGGGCCATACCGCAATCTTCCTCATCGGCGATTTTACGGGAATGATAGGCGATCCCAGCGGAAGGATCGAGACGAGGCCGGTGCTCTCGAAAGAGCAGCTCCTTGAGAACGCCGAGACCTACAAGAGACAGGTATTCAAGATCCTTGACCCCGACAGGACTGAGATACGGTTCAACAGCGAGTGGTTCGAATCGATGAACGCATCCGACATGGTCCGCATGTGCGCCCACTACACCATTGCCCGCATGCTCGAAAGGGAAGATTTCCGGAACCGCTACCAGAACAACCTGCCCATCAGCGTCCACGAGTTCCTTTATCCCCTCGTCCAGGGGTACGACTCGGTGGCCTTGCGGGCGGACGTGGAGCTGGGGGGCTCCGACCAGATTTTCAACCTCCTCGTCGGCAGGGATCTCCAGAAGGCATACGGCCAGGAATCCCAGTGCGTGCTCACTATGCCGCTCCTCGAGGGCACCGACGGCCTGAACAAGATGAGCAAGACCTACGGCAACTTTGTGGGGATAGATGAGCCGCCTGACGTGATGTTCGGAAAACTCATGTCCATCTCCGACGATCTCATGCTCAGGTACTACGAGCTTTTGAGCGACATATCCATCGAAGACTTGCACGAGCTCAAAGGAGCGATAAAGCGGGGAAGCGCCCACCCAATGGAGGCGAAGATGCGCTTTGCCCACGAGATGGTGGAGAGGTTTCACGGCGCCCCGAGCGCCATTGAAGCCGAGAGCCAATGGGAGAGGGTCCACAGGGAGCGGGAGGTTCCGGTTGACATAGAGAGGGTCTCTATGAAGCGAAAGGGCGGCCCCCTATGGCTCCCGGGGCTTCTCAAGGAGACCGGCATGGTCGCTTCCACCTCCGAGGGACGGAGGGTCATTGAGCAGGGAGGGGTCTACGTCTCCGGTAAGGATGGGTTGACGAAGATGATCGGCGAGTCCCTCTCTGCCGAGGGGAGCGAGCTTACGCTCAGGGTGGGCAAGAAGAAGTTCAAGACGGTCGTTTTCGAAGACTAGGCTTGACAGAAGGCAAGGATTTCGTGTTTACTACTCGTAGCCGTTCCCCGGTAGCTCAATCGGCAGTAGCGGCTGGCTGTTAACCAGTAGGTTGCAGGTTCGAGTCCTGCCCGGGGAGCTCTTATTTCTGCAGTGTTTTGAAGGGGTTTCGAATCTTCGACCCCTTCTTTTTCTGTCTCTGGTCTGTCGCTGGATAAGATTTGGAGCAAGGTCAAAAAGGGAGACACTACCTTTCCTTCCACTCACACACGCTATCTTTTGTTCGATACCTGATCAGACAAGGCGTAAGCCGGCAATATCGCTCGCTTTCCAAGTAACCCGATCACAGAAGGATGAATATGGATATTTCAAGAAATGCTGCTTCTTTCTTAGCGGACTCGCCGGGCGGACTGCGAGAGAGGGCCAGTTTTTGATCATATCCGAGATCCGAAACACTTGGGGCGTCCGCTTACGAAGGCTATTCCTTCCGATTCGCTTGCCGCTTCCGGTGCTGACCCGTCTAGACGGAAAGACTCGCTCACGCTCGATTGCGAAACCACCCGCGGCCCCGTAAGGGTGGTGGCCGCGGGTTCCTGCCCTTTCGTCCTGCCATGTGGTGCTCCGCAAACAGGAACGCCCTACCGTTAGTATGTGCCTCGGTGTCAGTCGCGTGGTGCTATGGAGAAGCCCCGCAACGCGGGGCTTGCCTGTTGATCCCCCTTCACGCTCGTCTTTTCGTGACGGGTACCCCCCAGCCCCTCCAAGCGATGCGAATCGAGAAGGAACAGCCTTCCGCGGACGGAAACCTTGTCTCTTTACACCACATCACATAGGGAGTAAGGGCGTGTTACCCGTTACCGACTTCGTGCATTGCCGAGGATAGATTAGAGGTAACGCGTGATGCGCACGGCGTCGGGGCGCTCCGCGGGGGCTTTTGGCGTCAAAGGGGAATCAATTGCGCAAAACGG
>CAYZAF010000541.1:0-8300 GCA_964476435.1 uncultured Syntrophaceae bacterium | reverse complement strand
CTAGAGCGTTTTCCATAAATAATTCCCGTTTGATGTTGTTATACCTAGACATTTGCTGAGACATGTGGATATATATGAACCGTGCCTCAGAAATACCTCACGCCCAACGGAGAAAACTCCTCCATTGCGGACCTCCACGCTGTTCAAAGGGCGGGGAACAAGGAGACCTATCGTCGTTGTTTCGTTATCATCATGCTTCTCTCCGGCATCTCTCGTGAGCAGGTCATGAAGGTCACCGCTCTTTCTGAGAGCGGAGTGAAAAAGATCATCCGGGCATTTAACCTCTATGGAGTCGATGGACTTATTGCAAAGAAACGGCCCGGAAGAAGACCGGTCATGGGAGACGCGCAGAAGGAGGAGATTCTCGAAGAGTTCGAAGAACCGGGCCGTGCGCAGAGAACCTTCTGGACGGCGACTGCCTTCCATGGCCATGTGCGCGATAAGTACCGAATCGAATGTTCCTACAGCACGGTAGTGCGCCTTCTCCACGAGAAGGGATACGTGCTGAAGGTGCCCCAACCCTGGCCGGATCGACAGGATGAAGAGCTCCGGGAAAAGTTCCGCGCCGATCTGTGCGCTCTTGCGGAAGACGAGAATGTGGAGTTGTGGTACGGCGACGAAACAGGCGTTGATGGCGAGCCGAAGCCCCGGAGAGGGTGGGCGATCAAAGGATCGAAACCTCGGCTGGTCCACAACGGAGATCATGTCCGGCTCACCATTCTTGGATGTGTCTGTCCCCGCACGGGCGAGTTCTTTGCCATCGAGGCGAGCCACTGCGACAGCGACGTCTTTCAGGTTTTTCTCGACGAGGCCGCTCAATCAATAACTCCGAGCAAAAAGAGGAACATCCTCATTCTCGACAATGCCTCATGGCACAAACGGAAGAGGATCAATTGGCACTTCTTTGAGCCTTTCTATCTCCCCCCTTACTCACCAGACCTCAACCCCATAGAGAGGATATGGCTGATCATGAAGGCGGATCACTTCGCGAACCTCCACTGCAGGAACAAGGCTGCGCTTATCCAGAGGGCTGACCAGGCCCTTTGTGAGCTGATGGATAACCCACAGAAAGTCGCCTCGGCGGCGGCGCCAATCGTTACTGAATTATGAGAAAGGCTCTAACCCACGCGCCTGATTCCGAGGGATAGCCCACTAGTATGGCGTTCCTGTTTGCGGAGCATTACACAGGAGAATTAACGGGCAGGAACCCGCGGCCACCACCCTTACGGGGCCGCGGGTGGGTACGCAATCGGTGCGTGAGCGAGTCTTCCGTCTAGACGGGTCAGCACCGGAGGCGCCTGGCGAATCGGAAGGAATAGCCTTCGGAAGCGGACGGAGGGGTTGCGTTTGAAGAAGATAAGTCTCTGTGATCAGAAAGGGAAGATCCCGAAGAGCAGAGGCTGCCGGTGCGGGGAGGCGCTTAGCGAATCGGAAGAAATAGCCTTCTCGAGCGGACGGTGGGGTTGTCCTTCAGGGCAGTTCTGTGTTTCAAACTGACGGACCTCTACTATTATAGTAAGAAAGAGACAATCCCCAAGAGAAGAGGCTGCCACTACGCAGAGCGTCTTGCGAATCGGAAGGAATAGCCTTCTCGAGCCGACGGTTCTCTCGAAGGTCGGACCATGCAGCGGTAAAGGCGCGGCGTGAAACTAGCTGATGAAGACCTTCTTGTACCGGTCCATTTCCTCGAGGGCCTTACCGCTACCCATGACCACGCACGTGAGGGGATCTTCCGTGATGGTCACGGTGAGGCTCGTCTTTTCCTGGATCCTCCTATCCAGGCCCTTAAGGAGCGCTCCTCCGCCCGTCAATATGATACCCGAGTCCTGCAGGTCGGACACGAGCTCGGGGGGCAGCCTTTCGAGGGCCCTCCTGACCGCGTCGACTATTGCGGCCACCGGCTCCTCCATGGCCTCCCTCACGTCGCGGCTCGTGATGGTAAGGTTCTTGGGTATGCCGTTCACCAGATCCTTGCCGACGATTGACATGGAACCCGAATCCGTGGATTCATGGGTGGATCCTATCTCCATCTTTATCCTTTCCGCCGCGTTGAGGCCTATAGCCACCTGGTATTTCCGCTGGAGATGCCGGACGATCGCGTCGTCCAACTCGTCTCCTGCCACCCTTAGGGACTCGCTGTACGCATTTGCCGAAAGACTGATGATGGCGACCTCGGTGGTACCCCCTCCGATGTCGACGACCATGTTGCCCCGGGGGAGGTCTATGGGAAGATTGGCACCGATGGCAGCCGCCATAGGCTCTTCGATGAGATGAATGTTGTTTATGCCGACCTGGATGCAGGCGTCGTACACGGCCTTCTTCTCCACCTGCGTAATGCCCGACGGCACGCAGACCACCATTTTCGGTCTGGAGACCCGCTTCTTTTCCCGCACCACAGTGAGGAAGTACTTGATCATCGCCTTGGTCACGTCGAAATCTGCAATCACGCCGTCCTTCATGGGCCTTATGGCGCTCATCTGCTGCGGTGTTTTCCCGATGAATTCCTTCGCCTCCCTGCCCACGGCGATAAGCTTACCCGTGTTCCGCTCGATGGCAACGACTGACGGCTCGTTGAGCACGATGCCCTGCCCCTTCATATATATGAGCGTGTTGGCAGTGCCGAGGTCCATTGCGAAGTGCGTCGACATGCCCATGAAAAACGCTCCCATGCTTCTCAGTAGACCCATTGTCCAGCACCCCCCTTTTTTCCTTTATGATGTTTGTTTTTTTCCCCTGGTCTCCGCCACTTCCAGAAGCTGCCACAAGTCTTCGCCGTCCCGCGGGAAATAGGCGGCGCCGATCTCTATGTCCCTTCCGCCAGCCGTCGCTTCCGAGGGGATATTGCGCAGGATAGTATACCTGAGAATCTTCAGGACCCCGTCGCCTTCCGCGGAGCTAGCCCCCCTCACCGCAACGTGGAAACGATCCCCATCTCTCGCGATGAGGGCACTCTTCCCCATGCAGTGCTCGATGCTCTGATACATCTTTCTCAGGATGTCGTCCGTGGTTCCTACGCCGACTTTCCTCCTCAGACGGCGGAAATCGGGAAGCCCGATTGAGACGAGAGAAAACCCCTTCTTCCTCTTGGCCAATTGTCCCAGGGCGTCGAAAAATGGCTCGAATCTAAGGGAGCCCGTGGTGGGATCGAAATCCACCTGCGACTCCATTTCCTCACACGCTTTGAGGCGCACGAGGAAGAGAGAGACGAGCCCTGCCATGTCCCTGAGCACGCCGATGGACCCCTCCTTCAAGCGCTTCTGGGACAGCGAGACGAAGCCCAGGACTCCGTAAGGCACCTCATCCATCTGGAGGGGGAACCCGAAATACTGCTTGGTTCGTGCGCCGTCATTGGGGAAGAGGAGGGGCTTTTCTTTCAAGTAGCCGCTGTTGTAGGGGAGCAAGAACTCCCTTCCGCCCTCAAGCACCGTTGCGGCCACCGTCCCCTCCAGGGGACAGTCCGCGCCGATCAATTCGTCCGCCTCGACGCCGACCGCATTGAGAATCCTCATGCGGCCCTTACGTTCCATGCCCACGAGCGCCAGGTCGCCTCCGGATACAGACAGGCCCTCTTTCAGCACGTCTTTCAGCACTGAAGCATCACGAGAGTCTCGAAGAAAACCGATGATTCTGCGCGTGATGGCCATGTGCTCGCGCTCCTCTTCCATGTCCCTGAGCTGCTTCTCGCTCTCCACCTCCTTTTCCAACACGGAGACAAAGTGGGCGAGGACTTTTTTCTCCTTGTCGGTGAAAACCCACTTTTTCTTGCTGTCCACCGCGATCACCCCCGGCATTTCGAGGGGATAGGCCATAAAGGATTTTATTTCCTCTTTCTTTCCGTAGTAGCCGAGGGTCTGTTCATCCTTGTCAAAATTGCCGATTATGAGCGGTTCCCTGTGCTTCACGACCCAACCGGGAAGTGTTCCGTCCATGGCCACAGGCTTTGCCTTGTCGAAGCTTCCGGCAAAGGAGACAGCAGAGAGGCAGGAGAGGCGCTCGCCGTCCTTCATAAAGAGTGCTACCGTATGTGCTTCGTAGACGTTAAAGACAAGTTGAACGAAATTATCCAGGCTCATGATAAGGATTGGGCATAAACGTGAAAAGACAGGGTGCCGGAAGCGCCGAACCTCTCCATGAGGCGGCAGAAATTGCACTGCTCTCCGTAGGACGGGTACCCGCACAGCCTGCACACGGGCTTAGGCCCCTTCCCCTCTGTCCCGCTATGGGTTTGTCGAGTTCTTCTCAGGTAGCCCTTCATGAACATGAGCTTCGTGGCAGGCGATGCTTCTTCAGCCCTGTTCAGAAGGCCCTTGTAGAGGAGCGTCTTCGCCCCTGCCGAATACGGACATTCCTCGTACACATAATCTATGCCGCTCATCACTGCGTACGCAGCTGCCTCTTTTTCCGAGCATAGGAATAGGGGCTTCACTTTTTTTGCCAGGTAGGTACCCTCCGCGTCGAGGGCCACCCCTTTCTTCCACAGATACTCCTCCTTCCAGTGGAGAAGGTTGCCCAAGAGGGCCGATGCCTCGTCATCGAGGTTGTGGCCGGTCGCAAGCACCGTGTACCCATGCTCGGTGCAGGCCCTATTCATCACGTACCTCTTGATCATTCCGCAAAGTGAGCAAGGCGGCCTCTTCATGATCCTTGAAAGCTCCTTGATCCCTTTCGTGAAAGCTGACGACAGGGAAAACGAGTAAAGGGTCCGTTGGAGCCTGTCTGCCATCGCCTTAGTCTTTTCAAAGGAAACCCGCGAGTATTCTTGAATCCCTAGATCAATGTAAATGCCGTCCGCGGGGAAACCGAGTCTAGCGAGCAGGTTCCAGAGGGAAAGACTGTCTTTCCCCCCTGAGACCGCCACAAGGGTCTTGTCTTGCTCTCCTATCAAACGGTACTTACGGATCGTCGTGGCGACCCGTTTTTCAAAAAACGCTATGAAATCGTCGGCGCACAAGGCTCTGTTGTATTGCGGTAAGCGTATATTCGCTTGCCTGCCGCACACCCTGCACTTCATCCGCCCGATATTACCCTAATGATCCTGACTCGATCGTCCCTCTCCAACGTGTGATCCTCGGTGACCAAGGCGCCGTTTGCCATGACGAGATGGGCTTCTCTGCTCAAGCGAAACATGTCGAGCAGTCCCTCCACGGTGAGGCGCTTCTCCACCTCATGGATCTTTCCTTCCCATTCGACTTTCATGGCAAATTCATAACACAAGAGAGGGATATTGTCAAAGCTTGCCCCCCTTCCGTGAGACGCTCCTCTTGGCTTCCCGTGAAGGTAGCTAGCCTAATGTAACCATCCTTTATCCCGTTGTCCTGCCCCGCCTCATTCCAACTCTAACTCAACGCTATCTTCGTTGCCTTCGTCATCCGCTCCTCGACGTACTACCACTGTACGCTCTCGTCGCTCCTTCCTTTCGCGCCTCGATATCGCTTCGATTTAGAATTGGAATTACTCCCCGTATTGCTTCAAGCATTCGGCTTGATCGCTCAGGTATTGCTCCCTGAGGCGATCTGCCGTGATCTCCGGCAGTCTGCAGTTGTTCGGAAGCAACGATTGGCGGCACCCGTCCTGCCATCTCGCCTGATACTGTCTTACCGCATCCTCGAGACACTGTTTGAGGGCCTGATGCTTCTGCAGGTTGGCGACCCGTTCTTTCGCAGCCTCCACCTGCTCACTGAAGCGCCTTTCCTCTTCCCGCTGCGCCTCGATCGTCCGCTCCCTTGCCTGCCGCTCCTGTTGCTCTCTCTTCTGCTCCTCTAACTTGATCCTGGACTCGATTGCGGCGGTCTGTCTGGACCGTTCCGACTCGGTCAGTCTTTCTCCCTCATCGACGTATCCCTTCACATCGTTGATGGCGATCGCAAAATTGAGCCCTTGAGCGAGGAGCTTATTGCCGGCCACGGTGTTGATGCCGATCACTTCGCCTGCAGTGTTGATGAGGGGCCCGCCGCTGTTCCCGGGGTTGACGGCCGCATCGGTTTGGATGAACGAAGCCGTCAAGCCGACGAACCTCCTTCCCGTGGCGCTCACGATCCCCCTGGTGAAGGTCGACGAAAGCCCCTGCGGAGAGCCTACGGCGATCACCGTATCGCCCTCGCGGCAAAGGTCGCTGTTACCCAGCGTGAGAAACGGGTAGTTGGCCCCCCCGACGGTCTTCAAGAGGGCGAAATCCCTATCCGGCTCTAGCTTGATGACGTTTACGTCCACGACCTCGTCAGAAGAGAACTGGGCTGACCCTTTCGTCCCGTCCACCACGTGGCAATTTGTCACAATGTACCCTTCTGGCGATACGACAAAGCCCGACCCCATGGTGTTGCTGAACGTCACTGTCACGACTGCCTTCTTCACGTCTTGGAGGAGCTTGGATGGCCCCGCGTCTTGGGAAGGCGGCTCGGCCTCGTGCGGGGCGTTGCCATCGGGCCCAGGAAGCTGCAGTGTCGCGGTCCTTCCCCGATTTTCCGATCGAGACGTGAAGAAGGCCGGCTTGTAGAAATAAAAAAGGCCTGAGAAGAGGATGGCGCATCCTATCACCGCAGCAGAGGATAACCACCACGGCAGTCCATTGCGGTCTGGGCGGTCCACGCCTCCCCTTGCGGGTGTGCTGCCGGGACCATCCGCCCCTTCTGTCTCAGCTGTCGCGTGCCTGCCGGAAGCCCGGGGAAGGCCACCCTTCTGGAGATGGTTGAGAAGGGTATCCTTTGCCCAGGTGATCTCCTTAAGCTTCTCCCATTGCTCGATACCGCCTTGTTCAGCGCCCGACGACCCTTCGGCATAGAGCCTGCGAAAGGCTTCCTCTATCTCGGTCTTCGTGGCATTTTCCTTGAGCTTCAGGATCTTGAAGCATTTGCGAAGTAGCTCGTCCATGCGGGTGCTCTTTAGCGACGCCTCCCCTCTTGACGCAACTCTCGCGTCGTCCTCACTTCTAGTTCTTTATCGGTTCCCTTACGTTGGACCTTAAGCAAGGCCCGTCCCTGGGCCGGCGTGATCGTTTAGTTGTTCGCTTAAGCAAGGACTCCCGGTTTCCGATAATCCCTGTAGTCACGCGTCATTTGAGGGATGGGACCAGCTCCCCCCTTAGGCTTCCGGAAGGAGCCTGTGGTAAGGGGCCCATTCGTGAGGCATGGCCCACTCGATTTCAGGAGGGCGAAAGTGAAGCATCTCTTTGCACGGTTGAGGCTTTCACGAAAACTGATGGCAGGGCCCTCGGTTTCAGCAGCTTTCCTCCTACTGCTGGGCGCTGCCGTCTGTATTGGCTACTCAAAGGGGATACTCCTCGTTCTCCTTGGGGTGACCATGTTCGCCACCATCGCAACGAGCCTCGCCGCTGCCAGGCTCATTACCTCTACCCTCGACCTGGTGCTGAAGGGCATCAATGCGGTCTCCAAAGGCGACCTGACGAAGCGCATAGCGTCGGTCTCAGCCGACGAGATAGGCGAGGTGATCCTCCAGTTCAACTCGTTCGCGGACAACTTGAGGAGGATCATGATCCACCTGGCGGACGACAGCGAGCAGATCTCAACAGCCGGGGGCCGTATGGAAGCGGCCATCCAGCAGGTGGCAAAAGGCTTCGAAGAGACCAGGGGCCAGGTCAGTTCCGTTGCCACGGCGTCCGAAGGGCTCGCCACCACGTCGTCGGAAATAGCGCGCAACTGCGCTGCCGCGGCCCAAGGCTCCGCGCATTCCAACGATGCGGTCAAGGCCGGCTCGATCGTCATCGACGAGACCGTGGCGGTAATGAGGGCGATTTCCGAAAAGGTGAAGGGACTGGCGATTGTCATGGAATCCCTGGGAAGAAGCTCCGATCAGGTGGGCCAGGTTGTCGGTCTGATCAACGATATCGCCGATCAAACAAATCTCCTTGCCCTCAACGCCGCCATAGAGGCTGCCCGGGCTGGGGACCAGGGCAGGGGCTTTGCCGTTGTCGCCGACGAGGTGCGCAAGCTTGCCGAGCGGACGACGGAAGCCACGCGGGAGATAGCGGGGACGATTGCCGCGATGCAGGCGGAAACAAAGGGCATTGTCGCTTCCATCGAGGAGAGTGTCAAGGAGGTGGATCTGGGAAGTCAAAAAACGAGCCAGTCAAAGAGCTTCCTTTGCGATGTGGCTATCCAGATCGACACGGTGGATGCGCAGATCAGCCAGATTGCCGCGGCAGTCGAACAGGAGAACGAGACTACCGCCGAGACATCGAGGAACATCCAACAGGTATCTCAGGTGATGCTCGTCATATCGCAAGAGGTGGCTGAAGCCGCTCCGGCCGCAGCCAAGGTGGCCAAGGTGGCGGAAGCCCTCGAAGC
>CAYZAF010000540.1:0-2336 GCA_964476435.1 uncultured Syntrophaceae bacterium | reverse complement strand
CTGCCAGAAGGATGAGCACCGCCCCAACCCGGCATCCTTCAGGGGAGCCCAAGCCGGAAAAGATGAGCGACGCAAACCCGCAGGTCAGATTGCCCAGGGTGAGGAGGTTGGGTATCCAGGCGAGGTTCATCTTATCCCCCACATACTGCACGCTAATTCCGTGAATGCCCATTAAGAAGATAACCTTTTTCCACCCCTTTTGACCAGAAGGTGAGGACTGGTGGAAGATACGCAAGTGGACATCCCTCCAAGGTCAGACCCATGGGGTCAAGGCTTCCGGTCGGAAGTCTTTTCCGACCCTATCGAGACGGTTAACCCCATCAATTGCCACGCTACTTGACAGCCCTTTTGCAAATAGTATATAGACATACATTGTAATCTGGTGGTCTGGGCACGCCGGTTGCAAGGCTTTCAAGGGAAAGGCAGTTGCGCGACAGGGGCTGCCAATGAAACGGAGGTGAGGAATTACCTATGTGGCTAGAAACTGACCATCACGGGATGGTCAACCTCGATTACGTGAAAAGGATCGACCTCGCCGGGGATATCGAAAAGAAGACGTTCGGCATCTATCTTTTTGACGTTGACGGCAGCATCTACCCTATCGTCGACATGCCTCGGTTCAAAAACATCGGCGTTTTCCAGGGAAAGGAGACCGACCAGGATACCCATGTGGCAATCTACACGTTCTACACGGTCGCAAAAAGGCTCATTGCCGCTGCGAAGGATAGAGAGGTGATCACGATCGAGGCAATCTACAAAGAATTCGCGGCCGAATGGTATACGCAGCAGAAGAAGGAGATGGCCAAGACCGAGCAAAAAGTCAAGCCGAAGAAGCAAAAAGACGCACCTGAGGAAGGCGCCGCGAAAAGCAACGACTCATCTGAGGGCTCCTCCGACAAGATACACGATTTTTCGGACATGAAGCAGTTTCTCGACGCATACAGCGAGAGCTACTTGCTCAAGTTCAAGAGGAAGCCCCCCTTGCGCTACGAGACGGAAGGCAAGATGGCGCGCGACCTCGTCAAGCTCTATCCGCTCGACAAACTGAAGGCTATGCTTGTCTGGTATTTCGAGTCCGACGAGGACTTCATCACCAATGCCAATTACGACATAAAGACGTTCAAGGCGATCCTAGAAAGGACGCGAAAGGTGGGCGGCTCGGAAGAATAGCTCTTCCGTTCTCTGTCCTTCGCTTGCCCCGGACGCTCCGGGCAGTTTTTGATATTCTCCTTAAGAAATTTTTTTCTTGCACTCCCCCTGGCAATGGTTTAAAATTCCAACAACCACAATCGATGAACCGCACCGTGGCCGTCCTGGCACGCTGTATGTTTGGGAGTCTCATGAGGCGACGTACCAAGATCACTATGCTTACCATTGTGCTATCTCTCCTCGTTGGGACCGCATTGACCGGCTTTGCCTATAAGACCGCATCGGCGAGTGGAGAATCCGAGAGGAATGCCGTCATCGATAGGATCGTGGCCTACCTGAAAGGCAGGAACGTCGACATGAAAGAAGACAGGCTAAAGGCCGTGGTCCATACGGTGTGCGATCAGGCAGAGCAGCGCGACCTCGATTACCGACTGGCTCTGGCGGTCATCAAGGTGGAGAGCAACTTCAAGCAGGACGTGGTCTCTGAGAAAGGCGCGAGGGGTCTCTTTCAGATCAAGCCCTCTCTCGCAAGATACATAGCGAAGGACGCCGGCGTGGCGTGGGAAGGTTCGCAGTGCCTCCACGAGCCGGACAAGAACATCAAGATCGGCGTCTACCACCTTTCCAAGCTTATCGGCGATTTCAAGAGCCTGTCGACTGCTCTCCACGCGTATAACGCCGGCACGAGCAGGCTGAAAGGCAGGGCAACGGATGCCGGTGAGCCCAAGACTGCGTTCACGAAACGGGTGCTAAGAGAGTACGAGAAGAATCTCTCCGTCCTCCCAAATCGCGGCGAGCTGGCGAAAAACCCTTAGAGTACCGGAAGTCTCGCCCCAAATCCCTTCATCGGTCACCCAGCTGAGGCCGCGAAGAGCAGACCCTTCCACAGGATTCACCGAATTTCAGAAGGTCCTTTGAGCCTCCATCCCCCTTAGAAAGGGGAAAAGACCTAGAGCCGAGGGACGAATGGGCTTCCTTTGGCGCGTGCCCTCCTCTGGCCGGAAAATAGGGGAATCGGGAAAAGGAAACTCTTGACGCGGAGCCTGTTTTTGGATTATGTATGTATGGATGGAAGACAAGCGCGACGAAGCTGCCAATAGGGAGAAACTCGTAAAGATAGTAAGGGAACTGCTGAAGACGGATCAAGACCTCGGCTTCCTCAAGGAGCTAAAGAGGGAACAGCTAGA
>CAYZAF010000539.1:0-14276 GCA_964476435.1 uncultured Syntrophaceae bacterium | reverse complement strand
AACCATTGTGAGGCCATCATCCGGATAAGGCTTTACGACAATTTGAGCTGGAGTGAATCTTTCCCTATAATTGTTGAGGATCCCAACGATCACCGCCAAGAGTAAAGCAACGATGAAGAACTTGAAAATGTGATTCGGAATGTGAAGCATAATTCCCCCGAAAAAATAAAGGGAGCTTACTTAAGCCCCTTAATTTCGCGCCCTGATGGGACGTGAACCTATGGTCAAGAAGGTAAATATATAACAGAAAATCACAATCCTTTCAAATACTTTCCGTCTCTCACCGTCATCTTTCAACGAGCGTAATTTAGCCAACATCATTTTTTCGACATAGGTCGAGCCGCGACCAGCCATTCCTTTCCTCCCGCGTCGGAACGCGGGTCGAGAGCCTTGGATCGATCGTCCTGCCGATAGCTGTGGCTTTATGGAACCACGTGGGGTGGTATGCAAGAAGCGCGTACCTCTCTATCTTTAGCCGGCCGAAGAGCGAACGAATTGCACCGAGGTTGTCGGCAGTGGACGTAAATCCGGGAATGAGAGGGACCCTCGGCAGAAGCGTCGAGGTGCGCTCCCGGGCAAGACGGCCCAAGTTCTCCATGATCAGGTCGTTCGAAGCCCCCGTGTATTCCCGATGCTTTTCCGGGTCAATGAGCTTTGCGTCCATCATGATGAGGTCAACCATGGGCAGGATTGTGCGTTGGAATGCCTCCCACAGAAAGAGGCCGTTTGTCTCGATGGCTGTGTGGATCCCTCGCTTCTTGAGCTGTGCCAGCAAGTCGGCTGCGTATTCCATGTGAAGGGTCGGCTCGCCGCCCGAGAAGGTGACTCCTCCGCCCGACGCCTTGTAGAACGCCACATCTCTGAGAAGGATGGCGAGGATCTCCTCACGGAGATAGGTACGACCGACGCGCCTCAGCGCGTTGGAGGGGCAGGCATCCACGCAGGCTCCGCACCGCGCGCAGGCCGCACGGTCGATACGCAGAGGATTGCCGAGCGTACATGCGGAGAAAGGGCACGCCTCTTCGCACGCGCCGCACGCGATGCAGCCTTGCGGAAAGAACGCTATCTCCTGCATTGGATCGATAGACTCCGGGTTGTGGCACCATGGGCAATGGAGGTTGCAGCCCTTGAAGAAGACAACGCTCCGTATGCCGGGGCCGTCCTCAATCGATCCCCTCCTTACGTCGAAGATGAGCGGCCCTCTGCCCAACTGGCTGTCACCCCTTAAAGACTTTCAAAAGCATGTGGTTGGCAAGGAAGCCAAACCGGTAGAGGTAGTTTAGGTTGCCGTCCACAATAACCTCGTTCTTCAGCATGCTCGCGAGGATATCGAACGTAGGGGGGGCGCCGGGATCCCCGCCCGTTGCGAACGCATTGAGATATGACCTCAGCGGCGAGAAGAGGAAGTTGACAAGGGCACGGCCGTCGGTGAAGGCTACGGTGACATCCGCTTTCTGGCCCGCATCATGTGCCAGAGAGATGGCGCCATGGGAGAATCTCGCCCATTCGTCCACACTACCGTCCTTCGTCTGGAAACGGAGCACACCATTAAAATCTCCCGTCAACTGGGTAAAATCGGGCTCGAAGGGATGTGCCGACATCCAGTTGAGGAGCCCTGCGAGCACCACCTTAGCCTCCTTTTCGAGGAGCCAGCCCTCGATGAAGTCGAGGCCTTTCAGGAGAGCGCGGTCCAACTTCGCCGCGCCGCTTCCGGAAGGGCTAGGGCGAGCCACGGGTACGTAAGGTTTTTCAATCCACCCTTTCCAGACTTCCTCACCACTCCCCATGTCGTACTCCGCCCTGAGTATGATCTCCCTCTGCATGTGCGGGTTGAGATCATTGAAGTAGGCCGTGTAGCCTGAGACACGGACCAAGACATCGTTAGGACAATCCTTTGGGTCCTCGTGCCACTTCCACAGGTCTTCCCTGCTTATGATGTTGCACTGCACCTGGAGCCCCTGATGATCCGTGAAATAGCCGTCAAGATAACCGGCGAACCCTTTGAGGAACTCCGCCTTCTTGGCTTCGTCGGCATCCGGGGGCGTAAATTTGAGGTTGAGGGCCTGTCCGTTCACCATGCAGCGCGTCTGGTCCAGGGTGCCCACGAAGCGCAAGACCGACGGCAGACTCGGTGCAGACCCCTCCACCGGGGTAATGCCGCTCGTGAAGGGCTTCCCTTTGACCCTTCCGCTGGGCATGGCTCCGGTGAGCACCCCGAAGCCGGCGTGGTTGGTCATCGTCCAGTAGCCCACCGTGTACCGGCCTCCCCTGTAGTTACGCCGGCGCTGGAATTCACTGTGGAGGAGCTTGACAACCCATTGTGCGTTCTTCGCGGCCAAGGCGCTGTCGTCGTAGCCGAACTTGTTTTTCGACGCCTTCACCTTCGCGTGATACGTGCCAAAGAGGGCAGACGTGGCCGGGTCTTTCTCCTCAGAGCCCCAGTTGGTCGTGATCGCGCCTATCATGCCGGCCATGGGTATCTGGTGACCGTTTGCTAGGGTGAACTCCTCTATGGCGGTGACGGAGTCGACCACGTCTGCGAGGCCGATCACCGCGACGCCCGTAGAGTTGTAGGTGGCGCCGCCGCAGACCACGTCCATGCCCTTATCCATGCACCCCTCCATCATTGCGGAGAGCATGGGCGTGGGATGGACCTTCTGATGGATCAGCCCGAGGTGGTTATTGAACTCCACTGCCTTGTCCACGAGCCACTCAAGATTCCCTTGGAAAGCCGCTTGGAAGTCATCGAACGATTTCATGCCCTCCGGCGGGGGGCTCTCTGGGTTCCACGGCTTATCGGCCGCACCGATGCCCGTGAGCCGGTGCTTGCCTGCAAAGAGCGTCAGTTCGAGCACCGAGGTGAGGTTGAGCAGCACCATGCCCGTCGCACCGAAAGTTCTGCCGCAGCTCGTCGGCTCGACGCAGCCCACCACACCGTAATCGCGCGCGTCCTCCTCTGATATGCCCTGTGTTGTGAGGCTGTCCACCTCTGCCTTGTCGTTGTGAAAACAGGGTGTCGCCCGGGTCTCCAAATTGAGGCGGGCGAGCCGATCCCGGTAATCGACACTGTTCCATCCCGGGTAATACCGGACGTTCACATTCGGATCGCGCAGCTTGAGCAACTGGGTAGCCTCTAGCATCACGTAGGTAAGATCGTTGACGCTGTCGCTGCCATCCCGGCCCACTCCTCCGAGGGTTATGGCCTGGTTGGAACCCGAGCCGCCGAAGAGTTCCTCGGATGTCTCGGGTACCACGGGCAGGTGGTCGGCGATCTTGAGCCACAGGCAGCCGACGAGCTCGACTGCCTGTCGGGGGTTTAGCCGGCCGTCCTCGATATCCTTCTTATAGAACGGGTAAAGGACCTGGTCGAGCCTGCCCACGCTCAAGGCAGCGTTCGCATTCTCCTGATGGAGGGCCACTTTGCAGATCCAGAGGGCGTTGAGGGCTTCCTGGAATGTCCGGGGTGTTTCTGCGGGGACGCGAGCCAGATACTCACCCATAGTGGCGAGCTCCTTGGCGCGGTCCGGATGTCCGCTGGCCTCCATTTCGGCTGCCTGTTTAACCGCATCGGCACCCAGCCGCCCGGCATAGTTGATGATCCCCCGCAGGGCAAGCTGAACGCCGCAATAGAAGTCCTTTTTCGCCAGGTCTTCCTTCGAATCGCCCAAAGCCTTTTCCTTCCCAGAGGCCTCCTCGATAATGGCGCGCAGCCCTTTTTGAAGAACCATCTCATAGTTGGGTATAGTGTGGGAGATGGCATAGACTTTGCTCGCAAGGTAGAAAACCATGCGCTCCATCACCTTCTGACACTCGGGCGTATCCCCATTCTCCGCAAACTCCCTCCGGGCCACTTCCATGATCGTGCGGTCCATCCAGAACGGGAAGACGTCGCTGTTCAAGACCTTCCACTCCGCTTCCCCGACGTGAAACGGGTTGAACGACCGCTCACCGATCGTCTCGAGCTCCGGCCAAATCGTGAGGGCAAGGAAATGGGGGTAGAGTATGACACCTTTCTGTTTCGTCGTGGTAGTGCCTGCGAGCAGGCTTTCATCGGAGATGATCGCCGCCTTGCGGCCCATGACGAATTCGTAGAGTCTCCCCGCTGTCAGTTCGGGCGATTCATAAGGGTCCTCCTTCAGGCCTCTGAAGAACTCGGTCGTGTTCTTTGCAAGCTCAATGCAGATTTCCGACTCCGCGCCGAAGTGCGCTTGCCTCATGCGCTCCAGCCTCGGCCAGTCCTGCAGCGACAGTTTCTCCAATTCCAACACGCCTGTGCTTATCGAGCCCATACCATCCCTCCTTTGTGAGGCCTTTCGTCCACCCATCTGGACACGAGGATTTCCCCCGGCTTAGCAATATCAGAGAGACGCGATGCGAGGTTGATCGTAGCCCCTGTGAGTCCGCGGGCTACGGCCGCCTCACCGAAGATCCGGCTCGTGATTTCCTTTACCTCTTCGGGGTCGAGCTTCTCCGACATGGCGGTATAGCCCGAGAGATCGGAGAAGAGGAGAGTGACGTGCCTGCACTCTCCTTGCAGGGACCTTCTCAAACGAGGGATATCGTCGGCCGGGGACGTGGGCGGATGAACGGGGCAGGAGATTTCCAACCTGCCGCCGCACTCTTCGCAGAATTGCGCTTCTTCCCGGTTCTCGGCGTGGCACCTTGGGCATCTCACCGGTGACACCCCCTCTATGTCTGAGCCCGCGGAGCTTTCCGCGCAACCGATATTCTGCCGTACGATGAATTATAGTATGGATGCATTGACAATGAAACAAGAAAGTATGGAAGCCGCGATTTTATGCTTGACATGAGAGGCAAAGGGGAATACCTTCTGAGGGGAAGTTAAATGAACGCAAGGAGCAATGTCGTAATGGAAGACGACCCTGGCGGTCACTTGTGTATCGGTTGGAGCCTCAGAGCCGCCGTAGCCTCAGGTCGCAGTCGACGGATCATGTGATCCTCTCGACCTCCTCCTGAGCCGAAAGCGGTTCCGGGAGGAGGTTGCCCCGTAACATTCTTTTGAGCCTCCTTTCCCCACAAGCCCCGACCACATAATAGAACGGCAAGCGTGTAGCCACAGGTTCGTCCGATAGGGTACAACCTTTGATCTCTCATCCGACGTTCTATTAATCGGCGGAGAAGATGCTGAGGGTGCGAGGCCATGAGGTTATAGAGTAAGGAGGCGACGCGTGTACTGGCTGAGCAAATCGATCCACGAAGTCGGGAGGACCCGCAAGAGGCTCTACCTCTTCCTCGTCATCCTCGGACCCGGCATCATCACCATGGTGGCCGACAACGACGCAGGCGGCATCTCCACGTATGCCGTCACGGGATCGAAGTACGGGTTCAACCTGCTCTGGGTCTTCTTCATCCTCGTGCCCATGGCTTACTACATCCAGGAGATGACCGTGAGGCTCGGGGCCGTGACCAAACGCGGCCATGCCGAGGCTATCTTCGACGGCTTCGGGCAGTTCTGGGGCTGGTTCTCCATCTTCGACCTCGGGGTCATCAACTGGTGCACCCTCGTCACCGAATACATCGGCATGACTGCTGCCATGAGCCTCTTCGGCGTCCCGCCGTGGATCACCTTCGTCGTGGTCACCGGGATACTCATGGGGGTCGTCATGTCAGGACGATACTGGACCTTCGAGAAGATCACCCTCGCCTTCTGCATTTTCAATTTCGCGTTCATCCCTGCGGCCTTCTGGGCGATGAAGATGCCGAGCGCGCCCCATTGGGACAAGGTCTTCCAGGGTTTCTACCATCCGGCGTTCGGTACGGGCCTCACGGCGGACCTTCTCTTCATCATCATGGCCAACATAGGGACCACGATCACTCCCTGGCAGATATTCTTCCAGCAGAGCGCCGTGGTCGACAAGGGCATCGATATCAAGGACATCAAGTACGGGAAGGTCGACACGTTCATGGGCTCCTTTCTCACGGGCGTCGTCGCCGTCTTCATCATCATCGCGACAGGGGCTGCCTTCTACTACCACGTGCCTGCCATCGTGGTGGAGGACGCCAAGCAGACGGCTGAGGCCATCGTTCCTCTCCTCCCCTTTGGCAAGGGCGAATGGGCGAGAGTCCTTTTCGGCGTGGGCCTGTTCGACGCGGGCTTCTTGGGCGCCCTCTGCATCTCGCTGGCCACCTCCTGGGCTGTCGGGGAGGTCTTCGGATGGGCCCACTCTCTCAACAAGGGCGTCAAGGACGCCCCCTGGTTCTATGTGATCTACTTGATATCTCTTGCAACCGCAGGTGCCGTGGTGCTGATTCCCGGGGCTCCCCTCATTCTCATCACCATGTTCGTCCAGGTCATCGCGGTCACCCTCCTGCCGGCTGCGCTCATGTTCCTCGTCCTTCTCCTTAACGACAAGCCCCTCATGGGTGACCGCACGAACACGAGATGGCAGAACATCGCGAACTGGAGCATCATCGCCTTCGTCATCATCATGTCGACGGCGTACGGCATTTCGGTACTTTTCCCGAGCCTTTTCGGGCAGGGGTAAGGAGGCTGCCATGGCGAATCGAGAGACTGTGACGACACTCACCGTAAACGGCAAGGAGTACAGCTTCCTCTGGTTCTCGGAGCTTCTCAAGCGGCCGGTGGCAACTAGAGGAGGTAAGGCGATAGGCAGGCTTTCCGACCTCGTATGCACGCTCAGCGAGCCCTATCCCGAAGCGGTCGGGGTCTACATCGAGCACGGATGGGGGAAGCCGACCGAATTCGTGCCCTGGGACAAAGTCATCGCGATCGAGAAAGATGCGATCGTCGTGCAGCCGCCCGAAGGGGAGGCTTATCCGCCTTTCGTGGATCAGCCGGGATGGGTGCTCCTCGACGAGCACCTCATGGGCAGGACGATACTCGACACCGACGGACGGAAGGTCGAGGTGGTGAATGACGTCCATCTCCTCGAATCGAAGGGACGCGTGATCGTGGTCCACGTCGATGTCTCCTTCAACGGGTTCCTGAGAAAGTGGGGGCTGGGGAGCCTGCGCTGGATAAAGGAGAGGCTCATCTCGTGGAAGTACGTCCAGCCCTTCTCCCTCGAAGACGCAGCCAGGGGCCAGGTGGTCTCCCTCTCGGTGACGAGGAAAGAGGCGCGCCATTTGCCCGGAGAGGACCTCGCGGACGTGGTGGAGGTCTTGTCGGGCGAGGAGCAGGAGGCCTTCTTTTCCGCCCTCGACGCCGAGAAGGCTGCTGAGACGCTCATGCACGCTGAGCCGAGGGCGCGCCGGCAGCTCATCGAGGATCTGTCGAAAGAGCGCGCGCAGGCAATCTTCGACGAGCTTTCCGTACCCCAGTTGGCGGAGCTTTTTTCGGACCTGGCCCACGAGGACGTCACGGCCCTAATGCCGCTTCTGCCCCCGCACAAGGCGACGAAGGTAAAGCTCGTGCTGGCCTCGCACGAGGTAGAAGCCAGGGAGTTCATGTCGTCGGAGTATCTCTCGTTCTCGCCTGAACTCTCCGTGGCCGAGGCCCTAGGCGCTGTCAGAGGCTCAGGAGCCGAACCAGACTCGATCTCCTATCTCTACGTTGTGCGCGAGGGGCACGCCCTCGCAGGGGTCGTCGACATCCGTGAGCTTCTTCTCGCGCCGGACAATGCGCGCCTTTCCGAGATCATGTCCCCGTCGGTGGTGAGCGTCGACGCCGACAAGACACGTAAGGATATCGACGAGATCTTCGACAGATATCGTTACCGGATGGTGCCCGTAGTCGATGGCGAGGATCATCTCCTCGGCGTCGTCCGGAGCAATGACCTGATCGTGCCAGATCAGGACGAGTGAGGTGTGATATGCCACGAATAAAGCTCACGCGGTCAGCGAAGGTGGCGCTCTTGTTTCTCAGGTTCTATCTGCTCTTTCTCGTCGTCCTCATACTCGTGAAGTTCATCAAGACCATGCTGCACTAAAACGGCGAACATACCTACCCTTGACAGGTCAAAAACCCTGGGAGTTCAAGCACCGGGCCGGCAAGATGATCCACTACGCCCCGTTCCTATTCCCCTGTCGCTGGACCCGTCTGATCGAACTTGACCCGCCTCATGAAAAGGATGAGGGGAAGAACCGCGACACCCAAAAGAGCCAAGTAGAGAAAGACATCGGTAAAGGCGAGCATACTGGCCTCCCGGTTGAGCAGTCCGTAAAGGAGATACTCTCCCTGTTCCCTCACATGAGCAAGAGAAGCCGAGTTGGCTAGCCACCATTGGTAAGCCCTATCGTACACGGTGATGTGGCTCGAGAGATGGACGTGATGAATCTGAACGGAGCGGGAAAACATGGTAGTGCTCAAGGCTATTCCCACGCTTCCACCCATGCTCTGCATGAGGTTGAAAAGGGCAGTGGCACTACCCAACTCTCGCTTTGGGAGAAGACGCATGGTGAGGGCGGTAAGGGGCACGAAGTGAAAACCTACGGCGGCGCCTCCTATCAGCCTCGGCCAAAGGATGGTCGCGAAATCGGCGTATGGGTTGAAGCGGGACATGAGGTAGATGGAGAAAGATATGACGGTAACGCCTATGGTGAGAAGGAACCTTGAGTCCACCTTCCTGACGAGACGGCCGCAGACGGGCATGGACAGCATGGCGATGAGACCGCCAGGGGCGAGGGCCATCCCTGCGAGGGTTGCGGAGTATCCCATTATCTTTTGAACGTACATGGGGAGAAGTATGAGCGATCCGAATATGGAAACGAAGCTGAAGAAAACAATGGTGACGCCGAGGGCGAAGTCCCGATGGCGGAAGACACGGAGATCGACGATGGGGTCTTTGGCACGCAATTCCACCAGGACGAGAAAGACGAGGCAGACAACGGCGATGACCGCGAGCCATGTGATGAGACCCGATTCGAACCAATCCTCCCGCTGACCCTTATCCAGGACAAACTGGAGGCTTCCGAGCCCTACCACGAGAAGGGCCAGGCCCTTCGCATCGATCGATTGTACCTTCGAAGTCTTCAGGTAGGGGGGATCTACGATCGAGAGCTGAGTGAGAATGATGGCCAGTATGCCGAAGGGAATGTTGATGAAGAAGATCCAATGCCAGGACCAGTTGTCCGTGATCCAGCCACCCACGAGGGGGCCGATGATGGGTCCGGCCGTTACGCCGATACCGAATACTGCCATGGCCGTACCTATCTGGCTCGCGGGGAAGGACTCGAGCAGAATCGCCTGGGCAATAGGGAGCATGCCCCCTCCCCCTATCCCCTGGAGGACCCGGAAACAGACGAGACTCGTGAGGTTCCAAGAGAGTCCGCAGAGGAGGGAGCCGAGGGTGAACAAGGTCACGGAAAGCATGAAATAGGCCTTCCTGCCAAAGAGACTGCTGAGCCAGCGCGTCATGGGAATGATAATGGCATTCGCTACGAGGTAGGCGGTAATGGTCCACGTGGTCTCGTCGATTCCCGCAGAGAGCCCTCCCCGTATGTGATCCAGGGATACGTTGACGACGGACGTGTCAACGATTTGGAGAAAAGTGGGAAGCATCACAGTGAGGGTGATGATCCATTTGTTTCTCATGGGCGACTGGAGCCGCGGGAAAGATCATTCGCCGTGTGAGAATCGTGAGAGCAACTGATGTGCCCACCATGAGCATGGGTCTTAAGACTTGCTCCCTTCCCCCGGAAAATCTTCACGGAGACGCCATGGGCAACCCAGACAAAGTTCACGCTTGTATTCTCCGGCGGGAAGAAGAGAAAAGCCGAGCCGGCCTTGCCGCGTGGCCCCGGACGACGACCTACGGCACCAACGCGTACCTTACCGGTTCAGTTGTATGCGACAGTTCCTCGAGCGCTTCTGCTGCATCTTCCAGCTTGAATTTCTTGTTGAGCATGCCCTTCGTAACGATCAAGCCCTTTTCCATGAATTTGAAGATCGTCCGTATCTCATCGCCCTCGTATGCAAAAGAGCCCTTCAAATCCAATTCGAACAACCCGATCTGTATCTCGTTTATCGTGGACAGAGGTTTAGGATTGGTTCCCACGAGAATGACCTCCCCGCCGGCCCGCGCGATGCTGACGGACAGGCCCACAGTCGCAGGACTTCCCGCGCATTCATATACTATGTCTGCGCCCAGCCCATCGTAAACCGACTTGATCTTCCCCGAAATATCCGCCTCTTCATTCGGACTCAACGCGAGGTCCGCTCCGAATCCAAGAGCCATCTGGCGCTTCTTCGGGGAGCGGTTTACCGCGGTAATGTGACCGGCACCGGAGAGCTTCAGGATCTGAATCATGGAGAGACCTATTGCACCTGCACCGACCACCGCCGTGTTCATGCCCGCCTTGAAACTCGAACGCCTAAACGCGTGAAAGGCCGTCGAGAATATGTCGAAGAGTACCGCATCGTCGTCACTGACGCTATCCGGGATCTTGATCAGCATGTGGTCGGGATACCGAACAAGGAGATATTCCGAATATGCCCCTTGTGTACCAGGACCGATGCCTAGAGTACGAGGAAAACCATAGAGACAGAGGGTAGGTCTTCCTATTCTGCAATAATAGCAGTGTTCCGGGCAGGGACCCGGGGCTCCTACTGCAACTCTGTCCCCTATGGTGAAACCCTCGACGCCTTTTCCTACCTCCGCGACAGTCCCGACAGTCTCATGGCCGAACACCGTTCCAGGAGACAGTATGCCTTCACTCATGTACGAATGCGTATCCGTCCCACAGATGCCGCATAGCGTAACCTTCACCACCACCTGTCCTTCCGATGCGACAGGCCTCGGGATGTCGATGACCTTCATCTTCCTGGGACCTTCGTATAGTACCGCTTTCATGGACCCTCCTTCAGGCTGACCGGACACCCGTCAAGCCATGTTCCCTATCATCGGGAAAGCGCTCTAGATTTCGTGGCCTATACGGGAGCCATCGGCAACCGCGTCGAATATCAGATGCGGCTCCTTTGCGTCTCCGATCACATATATCTCTTTTGCCTTGCCTTTCATATTCATCTCGAGTTCGGTGTTGGGCTCCAGGGGAAGGGCCGTTATTATCGTATCGGCCTTTATGGTTCTTGAAGCGCCTTCCTTTGTGGTTATGGCAAGACCTTCGCTGGTTATCTCTTTGTACTTGACCTCGGGAATGATCTCGACCCCCTTATCGGCAAGCCAGTAAAGAAGGTACGGTTTCAGGAATACCTCGACCATCCCCTCTCCGATCTGTTCCCTCGGTCCCTCATCCACCATGGTGACCTTTCTTCCGCGCTTTACGAGGAATTCGGCCGTCTGACATCCGTGCAGCCTGCCTCCGATAATCACGACCTTTCGACCTATGTAAGGGAGCCAGATGCTGCTCAAGGACCGCAGCACCTGGGGACTGACGAACTTCAGGAAAAACCTCAGTTTTTCGTGGAGGTCGCTCCCCTTCAGCACGTTTCTGCCGTCAATCCCCGGTATGCGGGGCGTCGTGTCCTTGCCGCCGGCCGCAATCACCAGCACATCCGGCTTGACCATTTCCACGATCGCGGGGGTGGCCCTCGTTCCGAGGTTCACCTTGACCCCCAGTTTCTTCATCTGGGTCTGAAGGTATCTGACGAAGCCCATGATCTCCTCCCTTTCAAACCCTTTGATCATTGCCGCAAGGGGCATCGAACCGCCCAGCTTGCCCTCCTGTTCGTAGAGCGTCACGTCGTGTCCCCTCGAGGCTGCCACCCTGGCCGTCTCCATGCCGGCCGGGCCTCCCCCGATTACCATGACCCTCTTGGTGCTCTTAGCCGGCCTTATCTCGTACTCCAGTTCCTTGCCGAAGGATGCGTTTACCCGGCAGGCGACGGGCTGAAAATGCTCGCCCAGGTTGAAGCAGGTCATGCAGGATGCGCACGGCCTTATGTCCTCTATCCTTCCTTCCCTGACCTTGTTGGGAAGCTCAGGATCGGCGAAGAGACGTCTGTTCATGCTGATGATGTCCGCCTTGCCTTTACGTATTGCCTTCTCTCCTATGTCCCAGTCCATCTTGCCCATGACTATTACGGGCACGTGCACCGCTTTCTTTATCTGTGCGGCCATCGGTACATTGGCGCCTGCTCCGTGGCCGCTCCCCTCGACGAAATCCTGAAGGGGGCCAACGTGCTCCGGGTAGAAATAGACATCGGGAAAATGGAGACTCTCCATGCGTTTCGGGTCCTTGGTCCACGTGTAGTACTCGGCTCTTATCTCTATGGCGTCTGCCCCGGCTTCGACGAACATCCTGGCGAACTGCGTGCTCTCCTCTATGGTTATTCCATCCTTGAGGTCCACCTCAAGGCCGTTCATTAGTGCGATTACGGGCCAATCCTTTCCATTCAGCCTCTTGATCTCCTCTATGACCTCGACGTACATCCTCGCCCTGTTCTCCATGGTGTCGCACCCGTACTCATCGTGCCTTCTGTTCCACGCCCGGGAGAGGAAGCTGTTCAGCAGGTGGTTGCACGCCCCGTTGAGTTCCGTTCCGTCGAATCCCGCCTTCTTTGTCCTCTCAGCCGCTTTGGCGAACCGCTCCACGATCTCGTGTATTTCTGGTATCGTTATCTCTCGTGCAACCTCAAAACCGGGGCGGGGCGATTCCTCCTTCGGTATGCTCGATGCGGATATGCCGGGCGGCGCTTTGATGAACATGGGGCTCATGCCGCCTAGATGAAAAACCTGAAGAAAGGCCGGAATGTCATACTTGTGTATCGCATCGGCCAGCTTCTGCCATCCCGGGATGTATTCATCGCTCATTATCCGGAAGCCCGGCATGGGCCCTTCCTGCAAAGGACCCGTGGGGGAGACGACCAATCCCACACCGCCTCTGGCCAGGACCTCGAAAAAGGCGATGTATCGGTCATTCATGAAGCCGCCTGTCGAAGGATCGTCCCAGAACAGTCCTGTGCCGTTCTTCATGATCCTGTTCTTCAGTCGGACCTTCCCTATGTTGACTGGCTCAAAAAGCCTTCTGTAATCTCTGCCGCTCATATGCGGATCCTCCTCTTGTCCTGTGGTCGCGACACCGCCACCAGCTTGCCTTTGCTTCCCCTTTCTCTGTCATGGTACCCCTATCTTGGGGGATTCGATAATGTTTCCTCTTTTTTCGCTATTATGCAAGAGGAAAGTGAAAGGTCAGGAGCGGTATAGGACGTACCAAGCCAAGCCTATACGAAAGAAAGAAGACACCGTGAAACATATTGAAGCTGACATGGCATCGTTGGGGCGGGCACTGCTGGTCTTGAGTCCCGCCAAGAAAGCTGAGAAGAAGTTCCCGTTGTCGATAATCTCCAAAGTTCTCTTGAATTCCGCGAACACAAGTGGTACTAACTTCAGGGCTCCATGCGTGAAAGGGTAATGAGGCGTGCGTAGGAACTCTGGTAGAGCCAATGAACATTTGGACCTTGCAGATGTTATCGAGGAGAAGGCTCTCTTCAACTCCCGGGCTTCGGATTACCTTTTGCTAGAAGACCGTCATACAGAGAGCAACGATTCCTTCTCTTTCCCGGTCTTTAGACCTGAGGGTCAGAAATTTGGGCAGTGTTTGTTCCTCGGTCACGGTCTCAATGAAACCTCATACGTCAAGCTCAATTACTGGGCGAAAGCCCTTTGCCGCAGGCTGAAAATGCCAGTCCTAATTTTTCCGCTTTCCTTTCACTTAAACAGAAGACCCTCTTCGTGGCTCATGAGGATGCGCAGCCTATTCAGATCGAGGTCAGAGATAAAGGAGAATCGCTGTTCTTCTCCCTTTAATGCGGTGATAAGCCACAGATTTGCTGAAATGCCGGAACGTTTTTTCCGTGGTGCGCTGCAGAGCTACTGCGATGCGAAAGACCTTTTCCTCCTCATAAGGAAAGGGCAATTTCAAACGATGACCGGGAGAGGGGAGCAGATCCTTGTGCCGACAGCCAGAATCAATAGACTCCCATCCGACAAATATCGGGATACATTTGCTGAATGGGTTGATGTCGTGAGAGATTTTTTGTGTCCGGCCGGTGCCGTCGTTGGTGCTGACTCCGAATCGTAATCCTCATTTTCAAGGATCGCATTTTCGTCCCGGGCCAAGACGGGCGGAAAGGTAAATGATCAAGAAGGTGATATCCATGAAAACAATTCTTGTGATAGCGACGCTCGATACGAAAGGTACGGAGGTCGCATTTTGTAGGGAGCAGATAGAAGCCCTGGGCGCAGAGGCATTATTAATAGATGGCGGAGTATTAGGGGAGCCGACAATAAAGCCGGATATCACGCGCGAGGAGGTGGCTGCGGCAGCCGGCACAACCATCGAAGAGGTAAGAAAAAGTCCGTCTGAGGCTGACGCACTTGGTCTGCAGACCCGGG
>CAYZAF010000538.1:0-2183 GCA_964476435.1 uncultured Syntrophaceae bacterium | reverse complement strand
TTGCTTTTCCACCCGAATACCCCACGTGAGCCTTATCGACGATCAGCACATCCAGGCTGGCATTTACTTCCTTTATCTTGTTGGCGGCTATGAGTCCCGCGGGCCCGCCGCCTATAATCAGAACGTCAGCCGAAAAGACTTCCCGCCACGAGCCGGTCATACTGTTCCCTCCTTGCGTCGGTCGAGTAGCCTCTTTTCAATCCTATTCTTCATACGTGCCTGGGTAGAGAATCTTCGGATAGTACCGCGGATAGGGCATATGGTAATCGGGCACAACCTCAATGGCATTCTTCGGACAGGTGATCTCACACCAGTTGCATGTCGCGCATTCTTCCGGATACGTCGCGATAGGCCGCTCCTGCGCCTCATCCCACCTGAAGACGTCTACGTAGCAGGTCTTATAGCACTGCTTGCAGCCTGTACACTTGTCCATATCGATCTTGATCTGGTGCATCAGGTTCTCCTCCACCTTCCGCCCTCTAACCTCGGGAACAGCAAGGGCTAGAGGGGGCATACGTGTTTTCGCGACTTACCGATAGATGTAATCGCCTGCTACGTACCTCGGAGGGATCACCGGTACCTGCAGGTAGGAGTCGTACTTGCCCCCCGAGTGAATCACATGGTTGCCTTTGTTGTTCGTGTCCCAGAAAAAGGGCTCGAACCAACCTTCGCGTATGTAGTGTCCGGATACGAGCACCCGTAATTGCTGCCCCTTGTGCCAAATCCTGCTGTGGGGCCAGATCTCGATGTCTACGGGTACGATCTCGCCAGGCTTCAACTTCAGGTCCCTTTTGTGCGCTTGGATAGGCTGAAAATCGGTAGAGAGCTTCGGGTCGAGCTCTCGCCGGGAGACGCGCATCTTGCCCCACGCACCCGGATGAGGCTCACCGAGCACAGTAACGGGGAGCCATTCGCCTTTCTCATCAAGCTTCTGAATAGCGATGAACATGTCCATATCGTCGTTGCCTTCGGCTTCGACCCAGAGACGGAGCTTCATGTAGCCTGTAATCTCTGTGTCCTCTGGAAAGGTGATGTCGAAGGTAGTAAAGCCCTGCTCGGCCTCATAACTGATCCTCGACTCTTGCGCGACGGGTTCGAAAGAGAGAGCCTTCCGGGCAGCATCGACATAGAGCTTCTTGTACTGCGTCCGGGCAAGGGGGAACTCCTTCTCTGGCCGGTTCGTCTGAAAGTTGAAATTGTAGGCGTCCATCACTTCGAGCCTCACCCTGGGGGTAAGCTCCCATCCGTTGCGGAAGTTTTTGAGATAACGGTCGAAGAACCTCCTCAAGTCCTCGAGGCCGAAGGAAGAGTAAGTATCGGGCCACTCGAATTCCTGGTGCGAGCGGAGCCATTTCTTGGTCGAGCGGATCCTCCTAAAGCCTTCCGTGGAACCCCGCAGGTGAAAGTGGTTCCAGCATATGGTCGTGTAGCAAGGGATCCTGATCTTCTCCCATTTAGGGATCTTATCTTCCCAGTACTCGTTCATGAAGGGGTACTTCACGATCATCTCCGCGTTGTCATCGATGTAGTTCAGGCCTATCATGCTGCCGACAATGAAGTCATTGAAAGACTGCATGGGGATGCCGCCCTCACAGAGGGACTCCCGATAGAGGTCGCCTGTCCCTTCCCAAGGAGCAATGCAGGTGAGGTGGGGCGGCGCTTCCGCGGCAATACGCCACTGGGTCATGGCGACCCCGGAATTGCCGCTCATACCGACCTTTCCGTTGCACCACCATTGGGTGGCGAGCCATTCGATGAAGTCGTAGCCATCACGCGCATCCTGGGTGCCGAACATGTTGATGTCCCCTTCAGAGCGGCCAACACCGCGGGGATCGACATTTGCGACGGCATAGCCGTGGCGGCACCAGTATGCGGGATCGGGAGATTCAAACTTGGACATGCGGGATACTGTTCCCGGGGGCACGCCGATTATCTGCCACTCATCAAAGCCTTCGCCGGGACGCTTGCCGAAGTAGCTCCAGGAGATGATGGCAGGAATGTTGTTCTGGTTCGTGGGACGGAAGATGTCGGTGTAGATGACCGTGCCGTCCCGCACCGTCACAGGGATGTCCTGCTCGCATGTGATGCCGTCTTCGGCAAGGTAAGTGCGCTGGTTGAAGGGGGCGCTGCATCCTAAGGACGCGCCTTCCAATGACTTTTCGTCGAGGCCGTCCGCCGAATCC
>CAYZAF010000537.1:0-5339 GCA_964476435.1 uncultured Syntrophaceae bacterium | reverse complement strand
TTCACCAACCCTGATTTCGTGAGACTCGCCGAGAGTTTCGGAGCCCAGGGTTTCTCAATAACGAGCCCGGACAGCCTCGATGATATCCTCTCTATGGCCTTGTCGAAAGAGGGGCCGGTGGTCCTGGACGTGCCCATTGATTACTCCAACAATGAATTCCTGAGAACTCTCTTGTGAACATGGAGGTCCCATCGAAAGGTCCATCGCGCTTACTCACTGCCGGCGGTCCGACCCAGAGCAACGTCGATCTACTTAAGTCGATTGCCCGAATGACCGACTAGATTGCCGTAAGGAGAAAGAGCGATGATCGGCGCCGACAGGGAAGGGGCAGTTGCCGCGGCGTATACCGACAAGATCTTCGTGGCCCGGCAGCCCATTTTTGATTCCGGGCAGAATCTCTTTGCGTATGAGCTGCTTTACCGCACCTCCTCTGACAATGTGTACGGCTCGGATGACGGCACATCTGCCACACTCAATGTTCTGAGGGACGCCTTTCTCGTGCTCGGGCCCCAGTTGACCGGCTCACGGAAGGCCTTCGTCAATTTCAATACAGATCTCCTCAAGAAGAAGTTGCCCCTTGTTCTCAGCCCGCAGACGACGGTGGTCGAGATACTGGAGGACGTGGACGTGGATGAAACCGTGGTCGGCATATGCCGGGAGTTGAGGAGGGCAGGCTATGTCATCGCCCTCGACGACTTCACCTTGCAGAGGGAGGGTCCGAAAGCCCTCGTGGGGATGGCGGACATCATAAAGGTTGATTTCAGAGAGACGAGGGCGGAAGAAAGGCAGGAAATCATCGACATGCCTTGGGCGAGAAAGATCGAGTTCCTCGCCGAGAAGGTGGAGACCCCGGAAGAGTTTGCAGAGGCGCGAGAAAGCGGCTACGTCTACTTTCAGGGCTACTTCTTCGGCAAACCGATCATTGTGTCGGCAAACAACATCCCGGGCAGCACGATCAACTACGTCCGCATGCTCTCCGAGATCAACAGAGAGGAGATGGACCTTCTCAGCCTAGAGAGGATCATCAAGGGCGACACGTATCTCAGCTACGCCCTCTTGAACTATATCAATTCTGCATATTTCGGCAGGCGGGAGGGTGTCGGATCGATTATGCAGGCCCTTGCCCTTCTCGGCCAGCTCGAGGTGAGGAAATGGGCCTCTCTCGTCATCCTCACCTTCCTGGGCGTTGACAAACCGTCCGAGGTGAGCGTGGCATCCCTCGTGAGGGCAAAGTTCTGCGAAGACCTGGCCGAGAAGACGGGCCTCGCCAAGAACGCCTCTGAACTTTTTCTCACGGGCATGTTTTCGATGCTCGACGTGCTCATAGGTAGGCCTCTCGAAGAAGTCCTCGACCGGATCAACGTGGCCCAGGACATCAGGATTGCCCTCACCACTGGAGGTAATCAATACGGGGATATCCTCCGTCTGGTGTTGGCCTACGAGAAGGCTGAGTGGTCTGAGGTGGACTCTTGGGCGATCAAACTTTGCCTGGAGAAGGCGGCGATTGCCACCGGCTACGGAGCATCCGTCGCCTGGGTGAGGCAGATCTTCGACGAGAGGGTTTCCCAAGGTCTGCCCGCAAGGTGAACCCCTTTCATCCTCCTTTCATTCCGCCACCTCAGGCTCCAAACTTCCGAAAAATAATAGCCAAACGGAAAGCTGGTCTTGACAATCTAGCGACAGTTGTGATACACGCTTCCTAGCGTGCGTGCGGACTTGAGGCGGATTCGACCGGCCGGATGAGGTGCCGGCTGTAGAAACACTTCTTCGCCGTTGGCGAGATCGCAAACGCGGCCGGATATCCCGTTCTTATTTGGCGCCGGGAAGAAGGCGCCGCCCTTCCTCGTAAGTAGCATGGCGAAGGTCCTCGCCGCCTATTCATCTGGCGCGTTCCACCAGGCATACGGCGCAGGCTTTCCGCATCCCCTGACCGTTTCAGGTTGATCGGACCGGATGCCTTTCCATAGGGCACGGGGCCTGGGAAGGGTAGCAAAAAGGGGGCGCGCTTGAGCGCGACAGGGGGGGGTTGGTGGTCTATCTCGCATGCTCAGGTAAGGGGGTAGCAGATGAACATTATTGACGTGATCGGGAAGCAAGCCCGGTTCTTTCCGGAGGAGCCGGTCTTTGTGGAAGTGAGGCCCGTATCGGAGGCCAGGAAGGAGATAACGTGGGGACAGCTCGCAGACAGGACAAACAGGCTGGCCAGTAGCCTCATCGCCCGGGGGGCCAAGAAGGGAGAAAAGGTATTTCTCCTCGGCAAGAATTCGCTCAGTTGGCTAGAGGCATATTTCGCTGCAATGGCGACGGGCGCATGGGCCACTCCCCTCAATTTTAGGTTTACCGATGACGACATCCGTTTTTGTGCGAGGACAGCGCAGCCGGTGGCCTTCATCTTCGAAGAGGAGTATAGGGATCGCATCGCGCAGCTCCGCAACGACCTGCCATCGGTGAAGGCGTTCATCGTTATGGGCGGAAAAGGCGGCGGGCCAGTGGAGGCCATGGAAGACCTCATAAGAAACGGCTCCCCCGTTGCGCCTGATGTCGAGTTGGAAGACGAAGCAGAGGGCGCTCTCTATTTCACATCCGGGACCACGGGGGCTCCCAAGCCCGTGCTCATTCAGCACAAGAGCATCATGGCAACGGCCGTTACGGAAGTGACGAACCACAGGCTCGTAGAGTCCGATCGTTTTCTTATGATGCCACCCATGTACCATGTGGCCATCGGCCACATGTTCGGCGTGATGCTCGTCGGCGGGTGCAGCGTGCTCCTCACCGAGCAGATAAGCCCCCGGTTCATGATCGAGACGATCGCCAAGGAACGCATATCCGTCGTATTCCTGCTTGTGCCCTGGGCCACGGATCTTCTGGAGTCCTTCGATAAGGGGAGCATAAAGGTGAAGGAGTGGGACCTCGGCAAATGGCGTCTCACACACATGGGGGCACAGCCGATCCCCCCGAGTCTCGTGCGTCAGCTGAAGACCTACTTCCCGAACATGGAGTATGATACCACGTACGGCCTCAGCGAGGCCATGGGGCCCGGCTCCGTTCATCTGGGCATAGAAAACGAGAGAAAAGTAGGGGCCATAGGCAAGCCTGGCCTTATGTGGGACGCGAGGATAGTGGATGACGCAGGCCTTGACGTGGCGCAGGGACAAGTAGGCGAGCTGATCTTGAAAGGCCCTAGCGTGATGAAGGGATACTATAAGAATCCGGAGCTGACGGCCTCGACGATAAGGAAAGGCTGGCTCTACACGGGAGACCTGGGAAAGTTCGACGAAGAGGGCTTCATCTACCTTGTGGACAGGAAGAAGGACCTCGTCATCAGCGGGGGAGAGAATATCTATCCCGTCGAGGTCGAGGAAGTCATCTCGAGGCACTGCAAGGTGCACGACTGTGCGGTCATCGGCATTCCCCATGACCGGCTCGTGGAGGCCACGTGCGCGGTGATCGAGCCCCTCGCAGGGGAGACCTTGACGGAGGAGGAGATCCGCGTCTACTGCAATGATAACCTGCCTCGCTACAAGCGGCCCTTCCGCATCGTTATCGACAAAGTGCCGAGGAGCCCGACGGGAAAGATAGAGAAACCGAAGCTGCGCGAGAAGTATTCCAAGATATAGAAGGGCGTACCCCGCATCGAGCATAGGATGGGGAAGAATAGAGGGGGCAAAACATGAAGAAAGTACTGCAGGGAAACGAGGCAATCGCAAGAGGAGCCTGGGAAGCGGGGGTCACCGTGGCAGCCGCATATCCCGGCACCCCGTCGAGCGAGATACTGGCGGAGATCGCCAAGTATCCGGAGATCTATTCGGAATGGTCACCCAATGAGAAGGTAGCTGTCGAGGTAGCCGCAGGGGCTGCCTACGCCGGCGCGCGGGCCATGGCATGTATGAAGCACGTGGGCATGAACGTCGCCTCCGACCCGTTCATGACCCTCGCGTACACGGGGGTCAAGGGCGGGCTCGTCGTGGTCGTGGCTGACGATCCTTTTGCCCACAGCTCTCAGAACGAGCAGGACAGCCGCAACTGGGCGCGCTTTGCCAAGGTCCCTATGCTCGAGCCCGGAGATGCCCAGGAATGCAAGGACTTTACGAAGATCGCCTTCGACATAAGCGAGAAATTCGACACCCCCGTGCTCGTGAAAGGGACGACGAGGATATCCCATGCCGATTCCCTCGTGGAGGAAGAGCCGCGGAAGGTGCTTCGCACGGCTCTGGGCCTCGATCGGAATGACATGCCCAAGCTCTCCATGGTGCCGGTTAACGTGAGGGTGAGGCGCAAGCGCATGGAGGAGCGGATGAAAAAGCTCGAAACCTATGCGGATGAGTTTCCCTACAACAAAATCGAGATCAACGACCCGAAGATAGGGGTGATCGCCGCCGGCGCCGCCTACATGTTCACGAAAGAGGTCTTTCCGAGCTATTCCTACCTGAAGCTCGGCATGATCTGGCCGCTGCCGAAGAAGACCATTGCCGAGTTCTTCAAGAAGGTGAAGAAGGTGATCATCGTAGAGGAGATGGATCCCTTCCTCGAAACGGAGATCAGGGCCATGGGCTACAAAATCTTCCACGGCAAGGACGTCATTCCCCCCATGTACGAACTGACGCCCGAGATCGTCGAGAGGTCGCTGAAAGGCAAGGCATACCGGGAGCCGGAGGTCAGGGTGAATCCGGACGATTTGCCGAAAAGGCCACCCAACCTTTGCGCAGGCTGCTCCCACAGGGGGCTCTTTTACGCCCTCAAAAAGACCGGGGCCTTTGTCTTCGGGGACATCGGCTGCTACGCCCTTCCTTACGCGCCTCCCCTTCAGTCGGTGCACGCAAACCTCTGCATGGGAGCGAGCGTGAGCCTTGCCTACGGGGCGGGAAAGGCCCTAGGCAAGGAAGGGTTGGGTAAGGTGTGCGGGGTCATCGGGGATTCGACGTTCCTCCATGCTGGCATACCCGCCGTGGCCGATACCGTCTACAACAAGGGGTACGCGACGACGATCATCTGCGACAACCGGACGACGGGTATGACCGGGCTCCAGGAGCACCCGGGCACCGGCTATACGATCAAGGGCGAGCCTGCGAACATGGTCGATTACGAGCAGCTCGTCCGCGCCCTCGGGGTGAAGCACATAAGGAAGGTCGACCCCTACCGCATAAAAGAGACCACCCAGGCCCTCAATGAAGAGATGGCGAGAGACGATGCGTCCGTCGTCATCACCGTAAATGGGCCGTGCATGCTCCACAGGAGGGAGAAGCGGAAGTTCGAGCACCCCTTCTATATGATCGATGAGGAGGCATGCCGGGGATGCAAGGCCTGCCTCGATCTGGGCTGTCCGGCTATCAGTTGGGTCG
>CAYZAF010000536.1:0-3612 GCA_964476435.1 uncultured Syntrophaceae bacterium | reverse complement strand
GAGGGGTTTGACGATGCCCACCAATGCCGGGACCACAATAGGAGCGAGGATGAGGCCCCCGATGCCTATGGCCAAACCAGTAACGATGTTTCCACCCTTGAAGACGTTTCCTGCAAATGACATGCTACACCTCCTCCCATGGATTGGGTTGGGAGCGATGGTCCCCTCTGCCGTGGGGCATGCTCAAGTAAGGGAATCACCGAGGACTTCCCTTCAGCAGCCGCTCGCCGAGGCCCTCTTTCCTGGCGCCTGCCTTGGCACGCTCTCTTCTACCCTTAAATAGGTTCGGCACACAGGGTAGCGGGCGCACCGGAAAACCTTACGGTCAGTCATCTTCTTGAAAAGATGCATCCCTGCGCCGCAAGCGGCGCATGCGGGCCTCGGCACGCAGATGGTGCGCTCATGGCCCGGTACGAACTGGCGTCCGCACATGAGGCACAGGTATCGCTGAAGTCCCGATCGCAGGTGGCCGAACCGGTAGAAAGCGAGAGAGCCGCATCTTGGACAGACAATCCGTCCTTCGGCTGTCACCTCCAAATCTTCAGCTCCTAAGTCAGCCGTTCAAGGAAAAAAGCCGAACGAAAGTAATGAGTTCCTCATGGCGGACAAGGCTTTCCAATCCTCGCCAGCCCCAAAATCACCAACTCTCCAGCGCCTGATGCCGCCGCAAAATCCCTAGACAAAGCGGCCGCGGGCGTCCCGTTCAGGCGTTTTCCGCTGCTCCTCGTCGGCGGCCGGTTCGGCTTCGGGGGCAACATGTCCCTTGGCAGGGAAGGCCGCGCCTGCCACCTCCCTCACCCCTTCGACCACACCGATGAGGATCTCCTTCACCGTCCTCGTCGCGGTCGTTCCTACGGACCCTGCCGCTTCTACGGCGCCTTCAACGGCGACCTTCGCGATCTCCTCGGCGTTCGCCCCCACCTCTTTGGCCGCCTCGATGGCCCCGTCCACAGCGCGCCTCGCCACGAGGGCTACGTCGGCGCCTATCTCCGCGGCCCCCTGGACCGCTCCTCTGACAGCCTTGTTCGAGACCAAGACGATGTCGCCCCCCACGTCGCTCACCCCCATGATCACTCCCTTGGTGACGCCCTTCGTGCTGAGGACAAGTCCAGCGCCTACCTCCTCCGTCGCTTTTATGGCCCCCTTCGTGACCTCGGCCCCGAGGTTGATGCTCATCCCTGCCACGTCGCCGGTGAGCTTGAGGGTGTCGACCACGGTGTTTCTCGCAAGGCTGACGATGGCAGCCTCTATCTCGTTGAGACCCTTGAGGCTCCGGGTGATGCCCTCCTTGATTGCCGTTCCGGCCCTGCCGATATCGGCCCCTGTCGTTTCTGCTGCTTCCATTCTATCTTCCATTCCAGAACCTCCTGCGAAGGCATTGGCCTTGGCTTCCAAAAAAAGGCCTTTCCCGCCCCTTTTCAAGCAGGTTGCCAGGTTGCCTTAATCATACCTTAATGATTCCTTAATCATATCTTAATACCGGCGTATGGAAAGCGCAAGCACGGGAGAAGTCTTTTTCATTACTTACATCGCAGTGCGCTATTCTTTTCCCTTGGTCGTGATATCGTCCGGGGAGAGCCTGCGGCGCGCCTGTCTCAGCCCCTCCAGGAGCCTTCCGGCAAGGTCTTGCGCATCTTCTTGCGGGCCTTCCGCACGCTCTTTGAAGATGATGCGTCCGTCCTCGGCGCCGAAGGCCGTGTGGAGCGTTACTCGGCCGCCCGCGAGGGCCGCGTTGACCCCGAGGGGCACGCTGCAGCCGCCCCCCACACCGGCTTGGAACGTCCGCTCGAGGCTGACCTCGAACCTCGTAGCTGGATCGTCAAGGGGCCTGACGAGCTCTGCCGCGTCATCGGCCTCCCTTGTCTCGATGCCGATGGCCCCCTGGCCGCTCGGGGGGACCATGACATCGAAGGGCAGCACCTCCCTCACCCTGTCGGCAAAGCCCATCCGCGTCATTCCCGCGTAGGCGAGGATGACGCCGTCTAGGTCCTCCCCCGCGAGCTTCCGCAGGCGCGTATCCACATTGCCGCGCAAGGGGACTATCTCGAGATCGGGCCTTTTTGCGAGGAGCTGGGCCTTGCGGCGCATGCTGCTCGTGCCGATCCTTCCTCCCTTCGGCACGTCGGCGAGGCAATCGTACTTCAGGGAGACGAACGTGTCGTGGGGGTCAACCCTCTTAAGGAGGGCGCTCAAGGCGAGGCCGCGCGTGAGTTCCGTGGGTAGGTCCTTCATGCTGTGGATAGCCAGATCGATCCGGCCCCGCGCGAGGGCCTCTTCTATCTCTTTGATGAAGAGGCCCTTCTCTCCGATGAGGTAGAGGGGGGTATCCCACACTGAATCCCCCGTGGTCTTGATGATCTCGATGGGGAACTCGAAATCGGGATAGAGGGCTTGGAGGCTATTAACGACAAGGTTCGTCTGGGTGAGAGCGAGCTTACTCCCCCTTGTCCCCACCATCCACTTCTTTTTCATGTTCCTCACCTGTGAGCAAGAGGTCACGTATGAGATCGAGGGTTCCCGGGCTTCCGTTCTTCTTGATCATCGCAAGGTGCGGGTGGATGATCTTGTTGACGATCGAGCGCGTGAGCGCGTCGAGGTGTCGCACGGTTTCTGGATCCGCATTCTTTAGCTTCTGGAGCGTCTTCTTCAGCTCTTTCGACCGCATAGTCTCGAGGCTTTCCCGGATCTGGGTGATGAGAGGGTTCATTTCGAGCTGTTTGAGCCAGAGGCCGAACCTTGCTACTTCTTCGTCGACGATGGCGTGGGCCTTTTGCGATTCCTCCATCCTGTTCGAAAGATGGGCTTGGGCAAGCGCTTTGAGGTCGTCGATATCATAGAGATAGACGTTCTCGATGGAGTTCACCGCCGGCTCGATATCCCTGGGAACGGCGATGTCGATGAAGAAGAGGGGACGGCTCTTTCTTCGCTTCATGGCAAGGCTTACCATAGCCTTGTCGATAAGAGGAAGGCCTGCCCCCGTGGAAGAGAGGACCATGTCTGCCTTCAGGAGGAGCTCCGGCAGCTCCTCGAAGGGATACGCCGTTCCCACGAGCTCTTCTGCCAGGTGCTGAGCCCTCGCGAGGGTCCGGTTCGTCACAAGGATTTCCTGGAGTCCTTCCTTCTTGAAGTGCTTGAGGGCGATCTCGCACATTTCACCGGCCCCCACCACGAGTATCTGCCGCCGCGTGAGGTCGCCGAAGATCTTACGGGCCAGATCCACTGCCATGCCGCTGATGGAGACGGGATTGTATCCGATCCTCGTCTCCGTGCGCACCCGTTTTGCCACCTGAAAGGCGCGGTTGAAGACCTTTTCGAAGAATCGTCCTGCACCGGCGAGAGACGAGGCAGACTGGTAAGCCTCTTTCACCTGCCCGAGGATCTGGGGCTCTCCCACGACCATGGAGTCGAGGCCTGAGGCCACGAGGAAAAGGTGCTTGTACGCCTCCTCGTCGCTCATGCTGTAGGTGTACTGGCCGAGCCACGTGGCATCAACACTGAAGCGGGCTGTGAGGGCATTGACGATTGCCCCTTTCAACGTACCTGCGTCAGGTCCGGTCGCGTAGACCTCGGTCCTGTTGCACGTGGAGAGGATGACTGCCTCGCTCGCTCCCC
>CAYZAF010000535.1:0-3739 GCA_964476435.1 uncultured Syntrophaceae bacterium | reverse complement strand
GGAAGGGGGTGCCCCGCTAAGACGATTTGGTACATTTCTACCTCGATCCTCGGCCAGCGAGACTCGCATCCTGTTCTTGCGGGGTACCCGTGTGCTGAAAGAATAGTGCATGAGATGAGATTGCCACATGGGTCGCCCCGTCGTCCACACCGGCCGGATGCATCAGCGCGCTACCCCCGTAGCGTTGTGGCTGCTATCAACATGTCCTATCGGACGGGGGTGCCCCGCTTGAGGCAGGTGGATCTTGTTCCATCCCGGCTGTTGCATCCGGCGGTACAGAGGAATGCATGTATTATCCTGGGGCAAAGAAGCCAAGGCGCTACCGCCTGAGCCAACCATGAGAGCGACATGTGAAGTATGACGTGACACTACATAGTCCTCGGCAATGCACGAGTCGCCAACGGGTAACACGCCCTTATGCCATGAGATTTGGTGTAAACGATTAGGACAAAGTAACCAAAATTCCACCGTTGGTATGTCGCTTTGCCGTCCGCGGAAGGCTGTTCCTTCTCGATTCGCATCGCCGGGAGGTGCTGGGGTGCCCGTCACGAAAGACGAGCGTACGAGGGATCAAGAGGCAAGCCACGCATCCTCAAGATGCGGGGCTTCTCCCTATTCCACGCGCCTGATACCGAGGCGTAGCCAACTAGTAGGGCGTTCGTGTTTGCGGAGCACCACAGAGGAGAACGAAAGGGCAGGAACCCGCGGCAGACCCCACTTTGGTGCCGCGGGTTGGTCCGCAATCGGTGCGTGAGCGAGTCTTCCGTGTAGACGGGTCAGCACCGAAGGCGCGGCGAATCGAAAGGAATGGCCTTCGAAAGCGGACGGCGGCGTTTTCTGTTTCAGGCGTACGGCCACATCCATTAGGTAGCCGCATCGCTCAGAAGATGCCTGACCTTATCGACGTGAAACGGGAATGAATTTCGCGAAGAAGTCATTTGGGCAACAGGCCCATAATGCGGCGATGGTCGCTTGACACTACATTAGCCTTCGTTGTGTGATCCGGCTTGCCCGTCCGGTTTTACGGCCTTCTCCATCAGGGCACGACCTCGGTGCCGGCGCGGCCCTCGACAGCGTCTTCTATTGCGTCCACGGAAGTAATGACGGCTCTTCCGCCACCGCCTCTCACGAACCGGACCGCCGCCTCGACCTTTGGCCCCATGGACCCCGCGGGAAAGTGGCCTTCTTTCGCGTAGCGCTCGGCGTCAGAGCATGTCAGGCGCCGGAGCAGCTCCTCGCCAGGCTCCCGGTGCCTGAGAAAGGCGCCGGCCACGTCCGTCGCGATGACAAACGTGTCCACCCCTACCTCCATCGCAAGCCTCGCGCTCGAGAGGTCCTTGTCGATCACGGCGTCGACGCCGTGGAAGGCCCTTCCCTCTTTTGTGACGGGGATGCCGCCCCCGCCGCAGCAGATCACGATGAAATCCATATCGATCAGCTTCTTGATCTCCCGCTTCTCCACGATGGTGAGCGGTTCCGGGGAAGCGACGACGCGCCGGTAGCCGTGGGCGGTCTTTATCGTAGGATAGGGAAGACTCGCTGCCTTTTCCCTGTCATACAGGGGACCGATAGGCTTCGAGGGGCTCCTGAAAGCAGGGTCGTCCTTGTCCACGAGTACATAACTGATGAGCGTTACGAGGTTCTTCGGTGGCATGCCCAGAGCGCTCAACTCCTCATCCAGGCTCGATTCGATCATGTATCCGATCTGCCCCTGCGTCTGGGCCACGAGGATCTCCAGGGGCATTCTCGGCACTAGGTGGCAGCATTCTTCCAGGAGCAGGAGATTGCCTACCTGCGGCCCATTTCCATGGGTGATGATGATCCTATGGCCCGCTGAAAGACGGGCGATCTGCCTCACGGGCGCCTTGAGATTCCGGAACTGTTCCTCGGCGCTCCCGGTGTCGCCCTCCTTGAGGAGCGCGTTTCCTCCCAGGGCGATGAGGATGATCTCTCTCTCGCCATTCGCTCTTGCAGATCTTTCCATGGATGGAGGCCCTACCCGCCCGTAAGGCCGGAAAGAGAGAGGCGGTTCAGAAGGACTTCCTCGAGGCGGGGCTCCCCGTGATCCATGTATCCGTAGCGGACGCGCAGGGCTTTCTTATTCATAGAGAGGATGCGCGTCAACTGGATGGGTGTGGCGAAGATCACGATATCGCAATCGGCCCGGTTGATGGTCTCTTCAAGATCGCATATCTGCGACTGACTATACCCGATGGCCGGAAGGACCGGACCGATACGGGGGTAGAGCCGGTAGGTCTCTTCAATTGTTCCAACGGCAAAGGACCGAGGGTCGACTATCGCCGCGGCGCCGTGCTGCCTGGCCGCGATGAGGCCAGCACCGAAGGGCATGCCCCCATGGGTAAGGGTCGGCCCATCCTCGACGACAAGCACCCTCCTGCCCCTGACGACTCCGGCGTCTTCGAGCACGATGGGCGACTCGGCGAGCACGATCTCCGCGCGAGGGGCGTACCGGAGGATGTTGCTCCTCACTATCTCGACGCCTTCCTGGGACGCCGAGTCCACTTTGTTGATGACGGCGATATCCGCCATGCGCATGTTTGTCTCGCCGGGCCAGAAGCGAAGCTCGTGGCCGGGCCGGTGCGGATCAAAGAGCACGATGTGCACATCCGGGCGAAAAAAAGGCGTGTCGTTGTTGCCCCCGTCCCAGACTATGACGTCTGCCTCGCCTTCCGCCCTTTGAAGGATCTCGCCGTAGTCCACACCCGCGTATACCACTATGCCGCTGTCCACGAGAAGCTCATACTCCTCCCTCTCTTCGATCGTGCAGTGCTGTGTTTCGCAGTCCCTATACGAGGCAAAGCGCTGTACCCTCTCATCTACAAGGTTACCGTACGGCATGGGATGGCGAACGACGACCACCCGGCATCCGAGCCGCTCCCGGACAACGGCGCATACCTTCCTTGTGGTGGGTGATTTTCCTGCCCCGGTGCGAACCGCGCAGACAGCGACGATCGGTTTTTGCGACCGGAGCATCGTGTAGGTCGCGCCGAGCAGCATGAAGTCAGCGCCCTTTGCGGTCGCCAGGGAGGCCTGATGCATCAGGTCGCCATATTCGATGTCGCTATAGGAGAAGACGACGAGGTCCACGGCAAGCTCTTCGACGAGAGCGGCGAGTCGTGCCTCGGGATAGATGGGGATGCCAGCAGGATACATGGGCCCTGCAAGCTCCGGCGGGAAAAGGCGCGTGGATGCCAATGGGATCTGCGCCGCGGTGAACGCGACCACCCTATAGCGGGGATTATCCCTGAAGTAGACATTGAAATTGTGGAAATCCCTGCCCGGTGCGCCGGTGATGATCACCCTTTCCACAACCTGCCCTTTTTCCTCCCCAAGAGTCTGGAGCCATCCCTTCCCCGCCCCTTCGTCTTTGCTCGCCAATACAAGTATAAGGGGTGCGGGAACCGTTGCAAGGCAGCCTGTCTGGAGGGCGAACAGATAGAGCATTACGCAAAATAAAGTACCGTTTGACCCGTGGCGGAGCCATTTCTTTCGCAAGCCTTGCGGGAGTCTCTCGGGTAGTGCGCCTTGCGACTCAGAGGAGCGGTGCGCGACTGGCGCATGCCGAGGATGTCTCAAGCGAAGAGGCCGCCGGCAGCGGCCTTCGCGAGTTCCGGAAGGCTTGTGGGGGGAGACGCTAGAGCGGGTGAGAGACGGAGCACCGAGCTTAAGCGAAGGAAATGGCGGAGCCAAGGGGCAAAACACTGAATCGGTACTTTAT
>CAYZAF010000534.1:0-1654 GCA_964476435.1 uncultured Syntrophaceae bacterium | reverse complement strand
GCGTCAGCAGACCTGGGCATAGCTTACGACGGCGACGCGGACAGGATAGGCGTGGTCGACGAGAAAGGCGCCGTGATCCGGGGCGATTATCTCATGCTCATCTTTGCGCGGGACATACTGAGGACGCACAAGGGGGCCTCTTTCGTCTCTGAGGTGAAGTGCTCGAGGCTTCTCTTCGAGGAGATCGAGCGCCTTGGGGGGAGGCCCGTCATGTGGAAGGCTGGCCACTCCCTCATCAAGCAGAAGATGCGGGAAGTCGGGGCGGTCCTCGGAGGCGAGATGAGCGGCCACATGTTCTTTGCCGACCGATTCTTCGGGTTCGACGATGCGATCTACGCCTCCCTGAGGCTTCTGGAGATCCTCGGAAGGGACGAGTTGAGGCTCTCGGACCTGCTCTCCGACCTGCCGCCTGCGTGGTCCACGCCGGAGATCAGGATGGACTGCGCCGAAGCGATGAAGTTCCGCGTGGTCAAGCGGCTTACCGAGTACTACCGGCCGCAATTCCCCATAGTGGACACGGACGGCGTGCGCGTGACGCTCCCCGGCGGGTGGGGGTTGGTCCGGGCATCTAACACGCAGCCCATGCTCGTGCTCCGGTTCGAGGCGGACAGCGAAGCGTCGCTGGACCGGGTGAGAAGCCTCGTGACAAGAGACGTAGAGCGGGTCATGAAGGAGATCGAGGCAGGCTAAGTACGCCTTCCTTCCCCTCTGGTCGATCCCGATTATAAGGGACCCGACCATGTATAATAGTGTATAATCTTAGAGCGGAGCAGCCATGTTTTCCATACCGAGGAACATAGTGCGAGCGGGTCGGTACATAGGGATCGAGCCGAACCGCGTCGTCAAAGAGGCAGACAGGGTGGACATAAGGATCGCCCTCTGCTATCCCGATGTCTACGAGATAGGCATGTCCTATTTCGGCCTCTTTCTCCTCTACGAGCTTCTCAATAGCCTCGACGGGGTCTGGTGCGAGCGCTGCTTTGCGCCGTGGCACGACATGGAGGCGCACCTGCGGGCCGCCGGCATCCCCCTGACTACGCTGGAGTCGCGGACGCCCTTGAGCCGCATGGACGTGGTCGGTTTCTCCCTCACTTACGAGCTGAACGTCACGAACGTGCTCAACATGCTCTCCCTCGGGGGCATCCCCCTGCGGAGCCGGGAAAGGGAGAACGGGCCCCTCGTGATCGGGGGAGGCCCCCTCACGCTCAACCCCGTGCCCTACGAGCCCTTTTTCGACCTTTTAGTCGTGGGCGAGGCGGAAGGGGTGCTCGTGGACCTCGCAAGCCGCCTCAAGGGGCTCAAAGGCCTTCCAAGGCCTGCGGTCATCGAGGGTCTTGCCGGCCTCCCGGGCGTTTATGCACCCCTCTTGCCAAAGAAGAGGGTGCGGCGGCTCTATATGGAAGACCTTGACGCTTCCTTCCACCCGGTGCGGCCGCCCATCCCTACCATGGGGAGCGTGCACAATAGGCTCAACGTAGAGATATCCCGGGGGTGCGGGAACGGATGCAGGTTCTGCATCGCCGGGTACGGGTACCGGCCATACAGGGAGAGGAGCCCACAGCGCCTCGCGGAGATCATAGACAGGGCCGCATCCGAGACGGGCTTTGAGGAGATATCCTTTCTCTCCCTGAGCAGCGGTGACTACAGCTGCCTT
>CAYZAF010000533.1:0-9769 GCA_964476435.1 uncultured Syntrophaceae bacterium | reverse complement strand
CCGATGAGTCCCTCGCCGGCCGGTTCGCCGCGAAGGAGGCCTTCATGAAGGCCAAGGGCAGGCGCCTTCCCTGGAAGAGCATCGAGATCCATTCCGGCGCCCGGGGCAGGCCTTTCATTCTCTTTGAAGGCGCGAGGTTCGAGGGGGTCAGCATCTCCCACGAGCGTTCGTACGCAGTCTCAATCGTCGTCATAGACTCTTAAGGGGACGAAGAAGGGGTTGCCATGATCGTCGCTTCTCCGGAAAGAATGAAACAGTATGACGACTACGCGATGACGCGATGGGGCATCCCCTCGGCCGTGCTCATGGAGAACGCCGGCCGGAGCACGTACAGGCTCCTCAAGGAGCAATACCTGCAGGGCCGCAGGCGGGTGGCAATCTTTTGCGGACCGGGCAATAACGGCGGCGACGGCTTCGTCATCGCGAGATACGCCCTGAGGGACGGATGCGTTGTTGAGGTCTTTCTCCTCGCAGACCCCGCCGCTCTCAAGGGGGATGCCCTGCTCAACATGGACCTCTACCGGTCCCTGGGCGGCACGATCTCTCTTGCGGAAGAAGACCCGGATAAGGCAATCGAGGCGATGGGTAAGGGCGACCTCATCGTGGATGCCATATTCGGAACGGGCCTGACAAAAGAGGTCAGGGCACTTGAGAGGATCATCATCGAGGGAATGAACGGATCAGGCAAACCCGTCATCGCCGTGGACATCCCCTCGGGGCTCGACGGCGAGACAGGGCAGCCCCTAGGGGTCGCGGTCAGGGCAGTCCATACGTATACGTACGGCCATCCGAAGCTCGGCCATTTGCTCCACCCCGGCGTCTCGTACCGGGGCAAGCTCACGGTCATCGACATATCCCTGCCGGAAGCGGCGCGCAGGGACCTGGGCATCGACGCGTACCTCGTGGACGGCCCCATGCTCCGCGCGATCTGGCGCAGAAGGCCCCCGGAGGCGCACAAAGGCACGTTCGGAAGCGTTGCGGTAATCGCGGGCTCCTTGGGAAAGACCGGGGCGGCGGCCATGACGGCGACTGCCGCCCTGAAGATAGGGGCCGGCCTCGTCACCCTCGCTGTCCCCGCAAGCCTCAACCCCATTGTCGCGGCGAAGCTCACCGAGGCGATGACGTATCCCGTGGAAGACAAAGGAAAGGGCTTCTTCCCTGCGGCCTGCCTCGAGGCTGTCAGAGAATTCGTATCCGACAAGGATGTGGTGGTCCTGGGACCCGGGCTTGGAAGGTCGGAAGAGACAATGGCCCTCGTGAGAAGGCTCTACGGGGAGCTTGACAAGCCCTTCGTCATAGACGCGGACGGCATAAATGCCTTCATCGGCCATCTGGACCTCCTCAAAGGCAAGGGGGGAAAGACTCTCCTGACGCCCCATCCCGGCGAATTCGGCCGCCTCGTCAGCATGGGGCCGAAGGAGGTGAACGCACAAAGGCTCTCCGCAGGGCGCGCGTTCGCTTCGGGCCACAAGGTAGACCTCGTGCTGAAGGGCGCCCCCACGATCACCTTTTCCACGAATGGGGAGGCCTTTTTCAACCCCACGGGAAACCCGGCCCTCGCGAAAGGGGGCACGGGGGACGTGCTCACGGGCTTCATAGGGGGGCTCGCAAGCCAGGGTTACAAGATGCGCGACGCGGCCTTGATCGCCGCGTATGTTCACGGCTACGTCGCAGATACCCATGCGGCGCAGCTGACCGACATGGATCTCCTGGCGCAGGACCTGATCTCGGGCGTGGGGCAGGCGCTGCACGACATAAGGAATGGAACGGATAGAGTTTACATCGAGGAATCCCTCTGAGACCATCTCCATCGGGGAGCGCATAGGAAGAATAGCGCGGCCAGGGGATCTTTTCCTCCTCTTCGGCGAGCTGGGCGCCGGAAAGACCCAATTGGTGAAGGGCCTGGCAAAGGGCCTCGGGGTCGAGGATTGGCCTTACGTCCTCTCCCCTTCTTTCACGCTCATGAACATATACGAAGGACCTGTCGGCCTCTGCCATGTGGACCTCTTCCGGCTGGAGGAGGCAGAGGCGGACACCCTCGACATAGAGGAATTCCTGGACCAGGGGATTGTGGCCGTTGAATGGGCGGAGCGCTTCCCTTCCCGGCAGAATTCCATTAAAATAACGCTGCACGTCGCGAGCGAGGAGGAAAGGACCATCGTGATGGAGGTAGAGGATGCTGGTCGTGCACAAGTATGGCGGCACTTCGGTCGCCAGCCTTGAGAAGATAGTGAACGTGGCCGAAAAGGTCATCGGGTATAAGGAGAGGGGGAACGATCTCGTTGTAGTGGTCTCCGCCATGGCGGGCGAGACGGACAGGCTCCTGAAGCTGGCCTCGGGGATAAGCAAGTCCCCTGACGAGCGGGAGGTCGACGTGCTCATCTCCACGGGAGAGCAGGTCACCTCGGCGCTCCTGGCCCTGGCCTTGAAAGAGCGCGGGTATGACGCGGTCTCCCTCATGGGCTCCCAGATCAGGATCGTCACGGATTCCGCCTTTGGCAAGGCCCGGATCGGGGAGATAGAGAAGGAGAATATCCTGGAGGCCCTGCGCCGCGGGCAGATCGTCGTGGTCCCCGGCTTCCAGGGCATAGACACGGGTGGCAACATCACGACTCTCGGGAGGGGCGGCTCCGATACGACCGCGGTTGCAGTTGCAGCGGCCCTGCACGCCGACCTCTGCGAGATTTACACGGACGTGGACGGCGTCTACACAGCGGACCCGAACATCACGGACAGGGCAAGGAGGCTCGACCGCGTCTCCTATGACGAGATGCTCGAGATGGCGAGTCTAGGAGCCAAGGTCCTCCACATAAGGTCGGTGGAGCTGGCAAGGAAATACCGCGTGCCCCTCCTCGTCAAGTCGTCGTTCGTGGACGGGAAGGGGACGCTCGTGTGCGAGGAGGCATCAAACATGATGGAGCAAGTCGTCGTGTCAGGCGTCACCTATGATAAGAACGAAGCCAAGATCACGGTGAGCGAGGTCCCGGACCGGCCAGGGATCGCGACCCGCATATTCACCCCTCTGGCGGAGGCGAATATCGTGGTGGACATGATCGTCCAGAATGTCAGCCACAAGGGGTTGACCGACATGACCTTCACCCTGGCGAAGGCGGACGCAAAGAAGGCTTTCAAGATCATGGAGCAGGTGGCTTCCGACGTGGGCGCCAAGCAGGTCATTGTCGACGAGTCCATCGCCAAGGTCTCCATCGTGGGTTCGGGCATGCGCTCCCACTCGGGCATTGCCACGAGGATGTTTGCCATCCTCTCCAACGAAGGCATCAACATCGAGATGATCAGCACCTCCGAGATCAAAATCTCCTGCGTCATCAAAGAGAAATACGGGGAGCTCGCGGTTCGCGCCCTCCACACGGGGTTCGGCCTCGACGCGGGAGATGTGCAGGAGGAGCAGTGAGAATCGAGTTTTATGATACCACCCTTCGGGATGGCGCCCAGACCGAAGACATCGCGTTCTCCGTCATCGACAAGTTGAAGATAACGGAAAAGCTCGACGACTTCGGCATGGACTTCGTCGAGGGCGGATGGCCGGGCTCCAACCCGAAAGATCTGGAGTATTTCAGGGAGGTGAGGAAGCTCCCCCTCAAGCACGCCCGCATCGCTGCATTCGGCAGCACGATCAGAGGGGCCAATGTCGCACACCCCGAGGGGGACGCGACCATGAAAGCCCTCCTCGAGGCAGAGACGGACGTCGTGGCTGTCGTGGGCAAAGCGTGGGACCTCCACGTGAGGGATGCCCTCAAGGTGACGCTCGATGCGAACCTCAGGATGATCGACCGGACCGTGAGGCACCTGAAGGGCCGCGGAAGGATGGTCTTTTTCGACGCAGAGCATTTCTTCGACGGCTACAAAGGGAACAGGGCCTATGCAATAAAAAGCGTAAAGGCGGCGATCGACTCGGGAGCTGACGTGGTGGTGCTCTGCGATACCAACGGAGGCACCATGCCTTTCGAGATCTACGACACTGTAGCCGAAATGGGAAAGCTCGTATCCACGAGGCTCGGCATCCACTGCCACAACGACGCCGAAACAGCGGTCGCCAGCACGCTCATGGCGGTGAAGGCCGGATGCGGCCACGTGCAGGGCACGACGAACGGCTACGGGGAGCGGTGCGGCAACGCGAACCTCTGCTCCATCATCCCTGACCTCATCCTGAAGATGGGCTTTTCCGGCATAGCCCCGGAAAAGCTGTCGAAGCTGCGGGAGCTCTCCATTTTTGTGGACGAAACGGCAAATTTCATCCCCGACAAGCACCGGCCCTATGTGGGGGATGCGGCGTTCGCCCACAAAGGGGGCATGCACGTGGCCGCGGTGAGGAGGAACCCTGCCACGTACGAGCACGTGGAGCCAGTCCTCGTGGGTAACAGTCAGCGGATCCTCGTCTCCGACCAATCCGGGGCGAGCACCATCGTCTCCAAGGCCAGGGAGTACGGCATCGACATGGAGAAGGACAGGAAGGCAGCCAGGGAGATACTCACGAGGATCAAGGACCTGGAGCACGCTGGTTACAAGTTCGAGGGCGCTGAGGCGTCCCTCGAACTGCTCATGAAGAGGGCGGTGGGCTCCCACAGGAAGTACTTTGACCTCATCGGCTTCCGCGTGCTCGCGGAGAGCCAGGAGAAGAGTCTGGCCCCCTCGGAGGCCACAATCATGGTCCGGGTGGACGGCAAGGTGGAGCATACGGCTGCCTTCGGAAACGGGCCGGTCAACGCCCTGGACGCGGCCCTTCGAAAGGCCCTCTACAAGTTCTATCCGGTCCTTCGCGACATGAACCTCGTCGATTACAAGGTGAGGGCCCTTTCTTCCAGGGAGGGAACGGGAACGGTGATACGGGTCCTCATGGAGTCGAGCGACGGGAAGAGGACCTGGGAGACCATAGGGGTCTCGGAGAACATCATAGAAGCGAGCTGGCAGGCCCTCGTGGACAGTATCGACTATAAGCTTCTCCTGGAAGAGGAGAACCGATGAAGCGCCTTCTTAACATGCGCGACGCAACGAAGGAGCTCAATATCCTGCGCTCCCTCAAGAGCTACAAGAGGCCCTTTACCCTTCTCGGCACGTACCGGCTTGTGGACGACGGCACCAGGCCCGAGGCCACGGTCACCATAAGGTCGGAGCACGGCGAGACGCACGAGGCAGCCACGGGCGTCGGACCTGTGGACGCCCTCGCAACGGTCCTGAAGAAGTCGCTCGCCTCCATCTTCCCCTTCATCCGGACCGTGAAGCTCGTGGACTTCTCCTCGAAGATCCACGACACGAAGTCCGGTACGTCGGCCAGGGTCGTCGTGTCGATAGTCTTCACTGACGGGTCCGAGATCTGGAGTGTCGAGGCAGTATCCGAGAACATCAACATGGCGTCCTTCATGGCCCTCGTCGACGGCTTCGAGTATGCCATCCTTCTGAAGGAAAACAGCCTGATTTAGGCCTTCTGAAAGGCTTTTCGCGGTTTTCCGTTCATTGACAAGCCTAAGCGGCGGGATTATATTAGGGCTAACGAAACCCTGAAGAACAATAAACCGGGAGGAGCGAGTCATGGCGAAGAAGGTGATAGGAATAGATCTTGGAACCACGTTTTCTGTGGTGGCAATAATGGAAGGTGGGGAGCCGAAAGTCATCATTAACGAGGAAGGGAGCAGGCTTACGCCCAGCGTCGTGGCCTTTACCAAGGAAGGAGAGGTGCTCGTGGGGCAGGTTGCGCGGAGGCAGGCCATCACGAACCCCGAGAATACGATCTTTTCCATAAAGAGGTTCATGGGAAAGCGGTATGCCGAGATCCAGGACGAGGTAAAGCGCATCCCCTACAAGATGGTCTCCGACTCCAACGGCCTTGTCCGGGTCGAAGTGCGCGGAAAAACGTATACACCCCAGGAGATATCCGCATTCATCCTGCAGAAGCTGAAGAAGTCGGCCGAGAACTATCTGGGCCAGCCCGTGGAAGACGCAGTCATCACGGTTCCCGCCTACTTTAACGACTCCCAGCGGCAGGCCACGAAAGACGCAGGCAGGATCGCCGGCCTCAACGTGCTCCGCATCATCAACGAGCCCACTGCCTCTGCCCTCGCCTACGGCCTCGACAAGCAGAAGAATGAGACCATAGCGGTCTACGATTTCGGCGGGGGCACCTTCGATATTTCCATCCTCGAGGTGGGGGACAACGTGGTCGAGGTCAAATCGACGAACGGCGACACGCACCTCGGAGGGGATGATATCGACCAGAGGGTGATGGACTGGATCGTCGCCGAGTTCAGGAAGGACCAAGGCATCGACCTTTCGAACGACAAAATGGCGCTCCAGAGGCTCAAAGAGGCAGCGGAGCGGGCGAAGATCGAGCTCTCCACGACCTTCGAGACGGAGATCAACCTGCCCTTCATCACTGCTGACCAGACAGGTCCCAAGCACCTGAACATGAAGCTCACGAGGGCCAAGCTGGAGCAGATGTCCGATGACCTCTTCCAGCGGACCATGGAGCCCTGCAAGCGGGCCCTGGCAGACGCGAAACTGAGCAAGTCCGACATCCATGAGGTGGTGCTCGTGGGCGGATCGACGAGGATACCCAAGGTGCAGGACATGGTGAAGGACTTCTTCGGCCGCGAGTCCCACAAAGGGGTGAACCCGGACGAAGTGGTGGCCCTTGGGGCTGCCGTGCAGGCAGGGGTACTCGCCGGCGAGGTGAAGGACGTGCTGCTCCTCGACGTGACGCCTCTCTCCCTGGGGATCGAGACCCTGGGCGGCGTTATGACGAGAATCATCGAGAGGAATACCACGATACCCACGAGGAAGAGCCAGGTCTTTACGACTGCCGAGGACAACCAGACGAGCGTCGAGATACACGTGCTCCAGGGTGAGCGCGAGATGGCCAGGGACAACAGGACCCTAGGGAGGTTCCACCTCATAGGTCTGCCTGCGGCGCCGAGGGGAATGCCCCAGATCGAGGTCACTTTCGACATTGACGCGAACGGCATCCTCCACGTCTCGGCCAAGGACATGGCCACGGCCAAGGAGCAGAAGATCACCATCACCGCTTCCACGGGCATGACCGAAGAAGAGATCAAGAACATGGTGAAAGACGCGGAGATGCACGCGGAAGAGGACAGGAAGAAGAAAGAGGAGATCGAGCTGCGCAACCAGCTGGATAACCTCGTCTACGGAACGGAGAAGACCCTCAACGAGAGCAGGGACAAGGTGGGTGCCGAGGAGGCGCGGTCCATCGAAGGCGTCCTCTCCTCTGCCCGGGACGCGGTGAAGGGCGGAGACGTGGGGAGGATGCGATCCGCCCTGGATGAAGTTACCAAGGCTTCCCACAAGCTCGCCGAGATGCTCTACAAGCAGACGACCGGAGGTGCCCAGGGGGCTGGCCAGCCCGGAGGCGGCGGCCCAGAGCAGCAGGAGGCTCGCGCCCAGAGCGGCCGCGGCAACGATGATGTCGTTGACGTAGAGTTCGAGGATGTCAAGAAGTAGGGAGGTTTAACAGGGAGGTTTAAATGGTTATAGGTTTCAAGAACGATAAGTCCGCGAAGGATAAGCTTTTCATCCCCCCGGAGGTGCCCATACTTCCGCTTCGGGGAACGGTGGCTTATCCGGACCTGATCGTGCCCCTTGTGGTGGGCAGGGAGCGGTCTATCCGGCTCATCGATGAGGCTATGGGAAAGGACAGGCTCATAGGGATCCTCACCCAGAAGAATCCAGACATCGAGGACCCGGAGCTGGAGGACCTCTTCACCATAGGCACGGTCGCGACCATCATGAAAATGGTGAAGATGGTAGACGGAAGCCAGAGGATCGTCGTCCAAGGGCTTGCCCGCTTCAAGCTCATAGAATTCACGCAGAGGGAGCCTCACTTCAGGGCCCGCATCCTTCCCATATACGAGGAATACCTGAAAGACATAGAGATCGACGCGATGTACATCAACCTGAAGAACCTTTACAAGAAGGCGGTGGAGATCGCGCCCTACCTTTCGTCCGAGCTCTCCCAGATCGCGACGAAGATAGAGAATCCCGGGAACCTCGCCGACCTCGTCGCCTCGACGATCAATATCGCCGTCGCTGAAAGGCAGGAAGTCCTTGAGAAGATCGACCTGAAGGAGCGTCTGAAAAAGGTCACCATCATGCTCAACAGGGAGCTGGAGACGCTCGAGCTCTCGAGCAAGATACAGTCCCACATCAAAGAGGGCATCGACAAGACCCAGCGGGAGTACTACCTGAGGGAGCAGCTCAAGGCCATACAGAAGGAGTTGGGAGAGGTCGACGAGAAGGCATCCGAGATAGACGAGCTGCGCAGGAAGATGACCGAGGCACGCATGCCGCCGGATGTGCAGAAAGTGACGGAGAAGGAGCTTGACCGGCTCTCGAAGATGAGCAGCATGTCCGCCGAGTACACGGTGTCGAGGACGTACCTCGACTGGCTCGTGGAACTTCCCTGGTCGGTCTCCACGGAAGACAACCTCAACATCATGGACGCCAGGCTGATTCTCAACCAGGACCACTACGACCTCGAGAAGGTGAAGAAGAGGATCCTCGAATACCTGGCGGTGAGGAAGCTGAAGGCAGACATGCGCGGCCCCATACTCTGTTTCGTGGGGCCTCCCGGCGTGGGCAAGACATCCCTCGGGAAATCGATCGCCCGGGCCCTGGGCAGGAAATTCATGAGGATGTCCTTGGGCGGCATCCGCGACGAGGCTGAGATCAGAGGACACCGCAGGACCTATGTGGGCGCCCTGCCAGGCCGGATCGTCCAGGGCATAAAGAAGGCAGGGTCGAACAACCCCATCTTCATGCTCGACGAGGTGGATAAGATAGGCATGGATTTCAGGGGCGATCCTTCAAGCGCCCTCCTCGAGGTGCTCGACCCTGAGCAGAACTGGTCTTTCAGCGACCACTATCTGGAGGTTCCCTTCGACCTTTCGAAGGTCATGTTCATTGCCACTGCCAACCTCCTCGACCCTGTTCCCCCGGCCCTAAAGGACAGGATGGAGGTGCTCGAGCTTCCCGGGTACACGGAGGAAGAGAAGGTGATGATCGCGACGAACTTCCTCATTCCCAAGCAGCTGGGGGAGCACGGCCTCACCGCAGACCTCGTCGAGATCGAGGAGGAGGCCATCAAGGTTATCGTCCGCTCGTATACGAGGGAGGCGGGCGTGCGCAACCTGGAGCGGGAGATCGCGAGCGTCTGCAGGGCCATTGCCCAGGATGTGGCCGAAGGAAAGACGGAGAAGACCGTCGTGAAGAGCGATGACATCCACAAGTTCCTCGGGCCGATCAAGCACTACTCGGAAGTGGCGGAGAGGACGAAATACTCGGGTGTCGCCACCGGCCTCGCCTGGACATCCACGGGAGGCGACATTATCTTCATCGAGGCCACGAAGATGAAGGGAAAGGGGAGCCTCACCCTGACCGGCCAGCTCGGCGACGTGATGAAGGAGTCTGCCCAGGCAGCCTTGAGCTATATCAGGAGCAAGGCAACGGAGTTCTCGATCCCCGAGGACCTCTTCGAGAAAAATGACATCCACATACACGTCCCTGCGGGGGCCATACCCAAGGACGGGCCGTCTGCGGGCATTACCATGATGGTAGCCCTTGTCTCCTTGCTCACTGACCGCCCTGTCAGGAATGATGTGGCCATGACCGGCGAGATCACGCTGAGGGGGCTGGTGCTGCCCATCGGCGGGGTAAAGGAGAAGGTGCTGGCGGCGCGCAGGGCAGGCATCAGGAATGTGATACTGCCGAAGATGAATGAGAAGGATCTGGAGGAGGTTCC
>CAYZAF010000532.1:0-2427 GCA_964476435.1 uncultured Syntrophaceae bacterium | reverse complement strand
AGCTCCAATCCCTTGTACCCCCTGGAGAAGCCGAACTCTTTCAGGGCTGGGACATACGGGCTCTCCAACGCCGGCTTCCCGTTGATCGTCTCTATCGTAGCGCGCTTCTCAGGGCTGAACTCGCGGGAGAGGATCACCTTGAAGAATGAAAGGTACTCGGCGAGGCGGGGATCGTCAGGGGTTGTATGAAAATCCAGGGCATTCCCGTTCCGGCGCGAGACTGCCGCGAGCGCACATCCCCGATAGACCAGATGGGTCGAGGGGATGCGGCTCGGCAAGTCTCCTTTCAGGGCCTCCAGCCTGATGCCAGCTAAAGATGCCGGGTCTGTTGCGTTCATCCAGAAGACCCGGTCCTCTGCCATGGGCTCCTTGAGGAACCTGAATGCCTCGTGGGACATGAACTGGACGCCCGGGATACCCTCAAAGAAGTGCCCCGAGAGGATCTCCCCTGAAAGCTCCATGAGCCTTAAGGCCTTGAAGATCGCTGCCCACTGGAGCAGGGGCAGCTCGTTCGCGAGGATTTCCCGGAAGAGGATACCGTAGCGCCTGAAGAGCTGGCGTACCCGGTCCTTCACAAGCTCCGCCTCTTCGATGGGGTCCTTTTCCGCGCCTCTTTCGGCGAGCACGTACCAGTTGCCCGGAAAAGGCTGGACAGCGCCCCACCTTCCGCGGCCCGGCCGCATGGCCCTTCCTTCCCCGTGCTCAATCCGCGCCGGGGCGAAATCCGAGAGGATCCCCTGGCGCAGGGCTGCGAACGTATCGTTGGCCACGAGACCCTTCCACGCGAGGCTCCACAGCTTCTTCGCCGCTGCATTGCTCTCCAAATGGGAAAACCGGGCAATATCCTGGAGGCTGTACCTGCCGACGGGCCGGGGAAAGAGGCGAATCAGCTCATCCGGCAATTCTTCAGCTCCCTGACTTTCCCCGTAATTGCCTGCAACAGGCTCGATGAAAAGCTCCATATCGTCTGCAAAGGCGAGACTCACCCTCTTCTTTCCCCATCCGAACCACGCAAGGCCTGATGCGGGCATAAGGCTGTCCAGCCAGGAGCAGTAGTAGGGCGACATGCGGGCAGGCAGGATATGCTTCTCCCATGCCTCGGCAGGGGCGGGAAAGCCGAAGAGCTGGTCCAGACGATCCTGCAGGTCTGATGCGCCCTCCCCCTTTTCCACAAGCCCCTGCCAGGCCGCGAGGAACAAGGGCAGGCGGTCAATGGGCAGGGCCCTGAAGGAAGGCAGGCGGCTGTGCCTCGCCATCCTGAGGAGGATCTCCAGATTCTCCCGATCGCACAGCTCCGGCTCCTGCGCGCCTTCCGTGAGGGGGTCGAGGATGAGCGCCTCTTCTTCCACGAGGCCAGCGATGAGCTCGTCGAAATCGGGCCCATGGATGCCCAGTACCTCTCCCACAAGGGACCTCCCGATCGGTCCGTAGAAGGAGAGCCACTGGAGGAAGATCTCAGCGAGCCCCTGGTCATCCCGGCCGACCCTTCCCCGCGTCCCATTCTCCTCTTCCTCTGTTGCGATTTCGCCGCCATCCCCGGAGGGGCCAAGGCTCTTGCGCGAAAGCCGGGCCTTCACTGGCTCGGCAGTCCAGGCATCCCTGGGGTCCAGTTCCTCCACGGGCACCCCAAAGGCCCGGGCCAGGCGTTCCAAAAGCTCCAGGGCGCACATCATTCTCGTAAGCGCGCCGGGCAGACGGACGGAGAGGATCTTCTCCCCTATGGGCTGGAAAGCCTCCTGCGAGGTGAGGCCGTGATCGCGCTCCACTGCTGCCAAAAGCGCCTCCCACTCGGGGCTGGGGATGAGGAAGCGCTCTTTTGCCCAGTCGAGGAGATCATCCGGGGATCGTGGGGCATAGCCCGGCGCTGTCCGCTGCAGCTTGGCCTCGAGGACCTCCACGAGATTCCGGGGGATGGGGGGCCTCAAAGAAGGGGAGAAGAGCACCTCCTTCAGTAAGTCCCCGGAGAGGCGCGACGCCCTCGCGGAAGCGGGCGTATCGTCCTCGTACATGTACGTGTTCGTCTGCTTCCAGACGACGCCTCCAGCAAAGGGGGACGGCGCTGTGGTGATCTTCTCGGTCAGCGATATGCGCCCTGTCCGTACCTCGTCGAGGAGCTGCCGCAGGCTTCCGATGTCGAACTCGTCCTGCAGGCACGTGCGCCACGTCTCCAAAAGGATGGGGAAATCGGGATACGGCAGCACCGCATCCATGAGCTTTTTTGCGCGCAGGCGGTTCAGCCACAGGGGCAGGCGCCTCTTGAAGCTCTGCCGGGGCAGGAGGAGGGCTCGGCCCGCGTTCTCCCTGAACCTGGCGCCGAAGAAGGCGCTCTTCTCCAGGATGAGGCGCAGGAGCCGCTCCAGGTTCTCCGGCGTCACGAGGGAGAAGATGTCAGCAGCGGAAAACTCGTGGGGGAGCATGAGGAGGAGG
>CAYZAF010000531.1:0-3716 GCA_964476435.1 uncultured Syntrophaceae bacterium | reverse complement strand
AAATCATGCATTAAAGATAGCATAAAAGGGGAGGGGATGGAAGGCTTTATAAGGTTCATCGGAACGGGCGGGGCCCGGGTCGTCGCGGGCGGCCTTGAAGGAAGAGACGGGGCTCGAGGTGGTGGCCGCCTACGAAGGCATGAGAAGGGATTTCTGATAGCGGGTTACCCTGCCGGGATTATAGTCGCTCTCTCTCAGGCGTCCGCCCTGATGGGGAGGAGCAGCCGGAATGTGCTCCCCTGGCCTTTGGTGCTTTCCACCTCTATCTTCCCCCCGTTAGCCTCCACCAGTTTTTTCGTGAGAGAAAGGCCCAGCCCCGTGCCCTCGCCCCGAGGTTTTGTCGTGAAGAACGGCTCGAAGATGCGCTCGAGGTGCTCTTCGTCGATGCCGATGCCTCCGTCGCTCACCGATATCCAGGCATAGTCCGCGTCCCTCCGGCCGGTCCGTACAAGAACTGCTCCGCCTGCTGGCATGGCTTGGGCCGCGTTCATCACGAGATTGATCAATGCCTGCTGCACGTGGATCTTGTCCACGTAGACCTGCGGCAGATGATCCTCCTCGGCAACGGTGATGCTCACGTTCCGGAACGCGGTGAGGTGGTGTTCCGTAAAGAGGATTGTTTCGTCCACGACGGAGTTCACGTCGAGATACTCCCTGGCCGGCCCTCGCATGCGGGCAAAATCGAGGAGTCTCATGAGGACGTGCGACAACCTGTCCGATTCCTTCTCGATGAAGGTGGCGTATTCCCTGACCTTGCGCAGATCTGAGGACTTCTCGATACGTTTTGCAAAACCCTCTATGGAGATGAGGGGGTTCTTGATCTCATGGGCAATCGAGGCTGCCAGCTCCCCGAGGGAGGAAAGCCGGCTGGCCCGGGTGAGGATCTCGTCGAAGTTCCTGATCCTTTCGTCCCTATCCCTGATCTGTCGGACCTTCTCTCTCAGGGACTCATAGACCTCGTTGAGCTCCCTGATATTCGCAAGGAGGAGCTTCTCCCTTGCTTTCGCGAGGCCCCTAGCCTCTTCGAGCTCCATCTCGCACTCTTTGACGCGCTTTTCTATGGATGAGCGCTTTTGCATGTTGCCCCTTCCAGGGAAACTAGTAGAGGAACACATCGAACTCGCAGTGGTCGTACCCTGCTGACCAGCTTTTTGTCTGGGTCGATTTTGCCCTCTTTCCATGAACCTTTTCGAGGAGCCCTGCGATAATGCCGCTCTCCATATCGCAGAACATCTCGCCGGTGACGGGGAACCCCGCGCAAGTAATGCATTCGTAGAGCTTCACTACCACGTGGTCTTCCTCGATGAGCGCAACCTCTGGTATGCCTATCTTCAATTCCCTGATGGTCTTCTCGAAGCCCTCCATCGTTCGCACTCCCATCATGTTCCCCACCGACTTGCCCATGGCGTAGAGGGTCGGTCCGGAGGTCTCGCCGAGGAGGCTCCTCATTCCCACGACCCGGAGGATCCTGAAGAGCACGAGGGGAACGTTATCGCCGAGCGTCGGCCTGGCAGTGCGCGTTACCTCGTCTATGGAATACTCTTTCACCGCTCCTCCTCGAGAATCCGGAGCATCTCCCGGTGGAGCAGACCGTTCGAGGCGACGATGCGCCCCTCGTATATGTCGAACGGTTTTCCCCGGAAATCCGTCACCAGACCCCCTGCCTCCGTGAGCATGAGCACCCCTGCTGCCGTGTCCCACGGGTTGAGCTTTAACTCCCAGAATCCGTCAAAGCGGCCCGCTGCCACATAGGAGAGGTTGAGGGCAGCTGAGCCATCCCTTCTCAATGCCTGGGCATGGTGAAGAAATGCCACGAAGTGATTGACGTTATTCTCCCTGTTCGTATTCACGTCATAGGGGAACCCCGTGACAAGGAGGGCCTGCTTCATCTCCTCAATCGGGGATACCTTGAGTCTCTCGCCGTTGAGATACGCCCCCTTTCCCTTCTGCGCGAAGAAAAGCTCTTCGAAGATGGGATTGTATACGATTCCGCAGACAATCTCGCCTCCTGTCTCGTAGGCGATGGAGGTGCAGAAAAAGGGGTAGCCGTGGGCGTAGTTCGTCGTGCCGTCGATAGGGTCGACTATCCACCTGTTCCTCCCGGCCTCGAAGACATTGACCTTCTCCTCGGCGATGACGAGGTCGTCGGGAAAATGCGTGCTTATGAGGCTGATGATCCGGTCCTGGCACGCCATGTCCACATCGGTGACGATGTTGATCTCTCCCTTGTGGGTGATGGAATGTCTTTCCTGATAACGCTTCTTCTGTATCCTTCCTGATTCAAGAGCCAATTGTACGGCAAACTGGAACACCTTGTCCATGGTCCCTATATGATATGCATATATGACGGTCTTTTCAAGCAAGCAGGCTGGGGTTGGAGCACGGACTCTCTATTGGCTGCTGGAGGCTTTCAACTATGATTGCTTTTTTCCAAAAGAATTACAGCGGTCTTTCCCCTCCAGGGGAAGACCATGGCCAAAAAAGCTTTTGGGGGCCCCAAGGAGACCTCTCTTTAAGCTTCGTCGTCCCTTCCAATTGCCCCTGAACTATGCAATAATACCAGCAATAGCCGCAGTCTTCGTGGGTGAAGGAGAAACATTGACCGCGCACCTGGCCGGAGAGTCTCTCCCTATCCCTACGAGGGAAGAGATTGACAAGGTACAATTTTTTTCGATGTAGCTGTTCACTAAAATAGAGGAGTCGATCATGCCGGAAGCCGATGAATTCCAAAAGGAAAAAGAGTTCTACGTGGACATTCCCGCCAAATGCGAGGCTTTCTTCCTGAAAGGCTGCAATTCGGTGGATTGGGGAATGAAAAATCGTCTGTCGAAGATATTCGATCCCGCCTCAGGGAAGACGGTCATGCTGGCCATCGACCACGGGTACTTTCAAGGTCCGACTACGGGCCTCGAGCGCGTGGATGTCACTATCCTGCCCCTTTTGCCTTACGCGGATACGCTGATGCTCACCAGGGGCATCCTGCGCACGATCATTCCCCCGACTTTCAGCAAGGGAATAGTGCTGAGGGCAAGTGGAGGGCCCAGCATCTTGAGCGATCTCTCGAACGAGCGGATCGCCATAGACATAGATGAAGCCATCCGCCTGAATGTGGCGGCAATGGCCGTTCAGGTCTTCATCGGCGGCACCATGGAGACGCAATCGGTGCATAACATGACCCGTCTTGTGGACATGGGAAACCGCTACGGCATTCCCACGCTGGGCGTGACAGCAGTGGGCAAGGACATGGCCAGGGACGCCAAGTACATGCGACTGGCTTGCAGGATCATCGCAGAGCTCGGCGTCACGTATGTGAAAACGTATTATGTGCCGGAAGCATTTGACACGGTGGCAGCCTCATGTCCGGTGCCGATCGTCATTGCCGGAGGCAAGAAGCTCCCCGAGCTGGACGCTCTGACCATGGCGTACAATGCCATCCAGGAAGGGGCAGCCGGGGTCGATATGGGTCGCAATATCTTCCAATCCGAGTCGCCCGTTGCAATGATCAAGGCCATACGAAAGGTCGTGCACGAGAGGGAGAAGCCGAAAGCGGCTTATGACTTCTTCCTCACAGAGAAGATGGCGGCCAAACGAGGGTAGCTGTCATGCGCGTGGGCATGTACTACAACAACAGCAGGGTTGAGATAGAGGAGCTGCCGATACCCGTTGTCGGCCCAAGGGATATCCTCGTCAAAGTTATGGCAAGCGGCATATGCGGC
>CAYZAF010000530.1:0-3830 GCA_964476435.1 uncultured Syntrophaceae bacterium | reverse complement strand
CGCCGGTACGGCGAAGGGGCTTCTCCTAAGGCCACGCGCCTGATACCGAGGCATAGCTTCCTATTAGGGCGCTCTTGTTTGCGGACGACCACACAACAGGGCGAAATAGCATGGAACCCGCGACGGATGCACTCCCGTCTCGCGGGTGGCTTCGCAATCGGCGCGTGAGCGAGTCTGGAGTGAAAACGGGTCAGCGCTTAAGGCGCAGCGTTTCGGAAGGAATAGCTCTCCACACGGACGGGCGCAGTTCGGTTTCTCCGAACGAATAACCTCGGAATGAAGGCACGCAACAGATGAGTGGGATGTGGCAGGTGGTCAGAGAATACCCGATTTGGTGCGTGAGCGAGTATGGAGTGTCAACTCACTCTGCACTGGAGGCGCTTTAGCGTTTCGGAGGGAATAGCCCTCCCGGACGGGTGGCCTGGGGGTTTCGGAAAGGCAGTAATCCTTCCGCGACCCCTTACTCTCCATCGGATGCAAGTCGTCGGCAGGGGTTCTCTTTGGCGCCCCTATCCGTTGTATACAATCGGTCCGGATTTTTATTGACAATGCATGCCCCATCCGGTACTATTTTCCACTGACCAAAAGGCCATTCGCTGCATACAAAGAGCGGTTTTTCACGATACTGAGGACGCATATTTTCCCTTGGTCCCATGGGACCGGGGCAGATACGAGGAAGGGCTATGGCGCAAACGGAGTCGAGGGGATTGAGCAGGGCCGACAGGTACTACACCCTTTACGGGTCGCGGGCAAGGGAGCTGAAACGCGCAGGGATCCCTGTCATAGGCTATTTGTCCGCCCTCTGTCCCGTGGAGATCCTGACAGCAGCAGGGGTCGTGCCCGTCAGGCTGAAAGGGAACATGTCGGAGGCTATCACGAAGGCGGACGCCCACATGGAGACGATTGTCTGCCCCTTTGTGCGCAACGTGTTCGATGCTGCCATCAAAGGACAATACGAATACCTCGACGGCATGGTCATGCCCCACCAGTGCGACAGCATGGACAGGACAAGCGATGTATGGAGCTACAATCTCAATCTGCCGTACTGGCACTTCCTCAACTTCCCCCACACGACAGACAATCCCTCTTTGGAGTTCACCCGTGAGATCCTCCGCATATTCATCGCCACCCTCGAGCGGTTTACAGGGAAGAAGATTACCCGTGACGCTCTGAACGCGGCGATTCAATCTCACAACAGGAACAGAAGCGCAATGCGGCTGCTTTACTCCTTCCGGAAGGCCGATCCCCCTCTCATCTCGGGGACGGAGATGATGAAGGTCCTCGTGGCAGCCATGAGCCTGCCGGTGGATGAATCGACGGCGCTCATCGAAGAAGTTGCCGGAGAGGTCGGGCAGAGGAAAGGGGGGTCCGCAAAAGGCGCATCCAGGATCATGCTCGTGGGTGATCAGATCGACGATGCAGCCATCCCTGAGACCATTGAGGGAACAGGGGCCTGTCTCGTCATGGACGATCTGTCCATAGGGAGCAAGATGTACTGGCAGGACGTTGATGCAACCGACGATCCAATCGAAGGGATCGCCGAGCGGTACCTGAGAAAGCTGAAGCTGCCCACGACCTATGTGAGCACGGGCGACACCTATCAGGAGAACCTCAAGGCCCGTTTCGGGCACATGGTGCGATACATCGACGAGTATAAGGTGAACGGCGTCGTTCTGCTCGTCTACAAGTATTGCGACCCTTACGGCTTTGAAGTCCCGGCAGCAAAGAGCTTCATCGAATCGTCGGGGACCCCCGTGCTCTATATCGAGGACGAGTATTCCCTCTCGAGCCTCGCCAGGGTGAAGACCAGGATAGAGGCTTTTCTGGAAATGATCGCTCCTTAAGCTTTCGAAAGCCCTGAGGTGAGGAGGAAGGCAGATGGCGGAGATCAAGAAACCAAGGGCCCTCGCGACGCAGGCCGCGGGAAAGGCAGGAAAGTTCGGCAGGGCAAACCTGGCTGCGACCCTCAAAGCCAAGGAAGAGGGGAAGAAAGTGGCCTATACATACATCAGCAACGGCCAGGACGAGATCATCAGGGCTATGGACATAGTGCCCGCGTGGGGCGAAAATTTCGCCGGCATCTGCGGGGCGAAGCGTGATGCGGAGAAGTTCCTCCAGAAAGCGGAAGCGGACAATTTCTCGCGCTCCATATGCACCTATGCGACCTGTACGATCGGCTTCGACATGTGGCGCCAGGAGCTGGGGCGGATCCCGGAGGGCACGCCGTGGGGAGGTATGGGACGGCCTGACATGATCATCGGAAGCGCCCAGCAACTATGCGACCCCAGGATCAAGTGGCCCCAGGCAACGCAGCACTACCTGCAGGATGTGCCGGTGTGGGTGGGAAGCATGTACTATCCTCCCTGGGACCCTCACGTGGATCACAGAGAGCAGGAGCAGCTTTACGTGAAGTTCGCCACTGAGGAGCTGCGTGACCTCGTCCGCTTCTGCGAGAAGCACACAGGCCGCAAGATGGACTGGGACCGCCTCTCCGCCATCGTGGATTTTACCGACCGTACCTGGGACCTCTTTATCGACACCTATGAGCTGCGCAAGGCCCACCCAACACCCATGGACACGGGCGACGCCATGAACACCATGGTGCCTCTCACGTTCAATCTCGGCACCGAGGAGGCGTACAACTTCTACAAGGAGCTGTACGAGGAGCTGAAGGGCAAGATCGCCGAGAAAAAGGGCGTTGCCGGGGACGAGAAGTATCGCCTTGTCTGGGGCGCGGGGCTGCCTTCGTGGTTCGCCCTGGGCGATTTTCAGTACTTCAACGACAAGGGCGCTGTCTTTCCCGCGGAGGTGACCTATCGCAACGCGGAGAAGGTAGAACGGCTGGACCTGCCGAAGACGAATGATCCCCTCGAACATATCGCCTGGAGGTGGGTACGCTTCTGGACCCACTGGTACGACAGGGCAAGACACCGGCCCGGCTCCATACCGAAGGTGGAGCGCATCATCGAATACCTCGAAGATTACGACTGCATGGGCGTCGTCTTTCACTCCGCTTTCTCCTGCCGGAGCTGGCATGCGGGCATCGTCCAGCAGGCGGAGATCCTCAAGAAGGTATACGGAGACGTGCCTATGCTCATCATGGAGGGCGACATCGTCGACATCAGCTCGTACAACGAAGCAGATACGCACCACAGGATCGACGCGTTCGTCGAGGCCCTCGAGGCATCGAGAAAGAGACGGCAGTAGGGATGGGCATCTCATCGACGCCTCCGGCGGCAATGATGGGTACCTACTTTGCGGGCGTTGATATCGGCTCCACCATGACCAAGGTGGTGATCCTGGGCGAGGAGCCCATCGCCTCCTTTATCGGACCCACGGGACCGGAGCACCGGAAGATGGCGCACAAGGTGATGGAAGAGGCCCTCGGCTCCGCCCGCCTTGCCTTCGACGACCTCGATTATGTCGTGGCCACGGGCTACGGGAGAATAAACGTCCCCTTCGCTGACAAGCAGGTCACCGAGATCACCTGCCACGCCAAGGGGGTGCACAGCCTCCTGCCATCGGCAAAGACGATCATCGACATAGGCGGCCAGGACAGCAAGGGCATCAAGATCGGAAACGGCAAGGTCTTAAGCTTCGTGATGAACGACAAGTGCGCCGCCGGCACGGGCAGGTTCCTCGAGGTGATCGCCGATGCCCTTGGTGTCCCCCTCTCCGACCTGGGCACCGTGGGCCTGGCCGCAACAGCGCCGGCAGTGATCAGCAACACCTGCACGGTCTTTGCCGAAGCCGAGGTGATCTCCCAGCTGGCAGGCGGTGAGTCGGTTCCCAACTTGATCGCCGGGGTTCACATGGCCATAGCCAGCCGC